>JAETSS010000067.1 GCA_021769545.1 Eubacterium sp. | reverse complement strand
GGATTCCGCAAGAGAGGCCGCAGATGTGCATATAGACAGGCTCAAGGAGCTGATAATCAAGGAGGGCGTGCAGCCTAAGAACGCGGATGAGACGAAATAACCCGTATACGGCTGTCAGCAGTGATGATTCACGGGGCTGTCGCATTGGGAAAACAGCATACAGGATACAGCAGATGGAGCTTTCCGCTGCGTATTGTATCCAGGCTGCTGATTTTTCCGATGCGGCGGCTCCTTTTTTATTGTGTTTTAGATGGTGCCATGATGGATTTGAGCAAAAATATCTCATTCTTCTTTTCTCACGGATATACATGCACATATATTAGTCATAAACCTCCCGCGTACGGAATATTGTTTATGAGGAAATCAAAAAGGAGGTCGCTATATATGACAATGTCACCTTATGACAATCTGCCCGTAGGAAAAAATCAACAAAACGGTGAAAGCACAAAATATGAGGAGGTAACCTTCGAGCCTTTGAAGGCCTCCGGCTCGTCAAAGGTCCCCGCTGATGCGGCACCGCAGTCCTCACCTGTAAGTGGAGGGGCTGCCTATGGAGCGGTATCACAGGAGAGACAGCAGAGTATCAATGCAGGTATGGAAAAGGCACAGAGCGGGCTTTCCGGCGCTGATGCGGAAAACGCACAGACTTCCGTGGAAAAGCTTCATTACGTCGATGTCCCAGTGGAGGATATCCAGCAGACAGAATCCGAAGCAGAGACCGCACATATCGATGATATTTCAGCAGGTACATCTCAGGAACATGCTGAGATCATCCTGCCCGATGTCCCGGAAGCTGTCGATATCACGCCGCGTGCACAGCATAAAAACGAAAAAAGCACCGACGCGGCAAAGGCCCGCAAGACCCATAATACGCCGCCCGCCAAGACAAGTCCAAAAGCCCCGGCATTCCACGAATCCGGCGATTTTACAAAAAAAACAACATTACCCGATCCTGCTCCGCAATATTCCAATCTCACCTTAAACAACATGTGGGGGATGGGCGAGTATCTGCTGCCTTTTGAGGAAAATCTGCTGGTTCCCGACACGATGCCGGATATGGCGTCGATACTTTTTACCGAGGGGAGCATCTGTCTTTCTCAGCCGGCAAAATGTGCGTACGAAAAGAACGATCCCGTTTCCGGTGAGATAACCGTCTATGCGGTCTACAAGCCGGCGACGTCTTCTGCGGCTCCCGTGGATGTGGTGAAGTCTTCGGTTTCTTTCAAGACCGACAAATGCTGGGACGGCTCGGAGGGTGATTCCTTTAGGGTATCGCTGTCTCTGGCTTCCATATCGGCGGAGATGCTCAACGAGCGCAAGTTTACCGTAAAGGGCACAGTTTGCATCCGTTTTACGGAGATCGCTCACAGGCAGCTTCGTGTCTTCCAGGGTACGGGGGATGATTCTCTGATGAAGCTGGAAAGCACTGTGCGCGCCACTGATCTGGTCTCCGAGACAAGCGAAACTACGGAGATCTCTCAGGAAATAGACATCCACGAGGATCAGCCTGCGCCGCTGAAAATTTTGAAGGAAAGCTTTAGCGTCGTGGAGACTCACAAGCAGATAACTTCGGGGAAGCTGGTAGTCAACGGCACGATCCTGTGCAATATCCTGTATCTCGGGGAGGACGAGGGCGATCGGAAGCTTTGCAGCATGAACAACAAGATAGATTTCACCCAGTTCATCGTGATGGATGCTGATGTGGACGTAGGCCTTGTAAATATATCGTTTATCAACGATGGCTTGAAGGCGGATATCGAAACGCAGAATCAGTTCATGATCCGCGGCCGCGTTATCGCCAATGTTAGCTGCTACGAAAACAGGGATATCACCATGGTCTCGGATGCGTACCACAAGAAGGAGGAGGTCACCTTCGATGTTTCGGAGCAGGTCCTTTCATCTCTTGCGGGAACTGTTTCCGGCGAGATCTCCGCAAGGGAGGTCGTCAATGTGGATGAGACGGCAAAGAAGCCGGAAACTTTGCTCTGCGGCTCATGTCAGGTGACTGAGATAACCGGCCATGCCGAGAGAGGGCGCATCGTTATCGAAGGGGCTGCCGCCGTCAAGATACTGGCGCTGGACGAAGATGAGTCGCCGTTTGTGATATCAAGCTCTGTCCCTCTAAGGGGTTCTCTTGAAATGGCGGAGGCGTCGGACAGTCTGAGCATAAGCGTCAGCGCAGCGTTAAAGGAGTTCTGGTTCGATTCCATCAACAGCCGTCAGATGGAGATAAATGCAGGAGTCTATCTGGACGTATGGGCCACGACTCAGGAAAGTTTCAGGACCGTGGAAAATCTGCGCTTTGTCAAGACGGATACTCCGCCTAAGCATATACCTATCGCCATTTACATCGTCGGTCACGACGATACGCTATGGGACATCGCCAAACGCTACAAGGACGATCCGGAAAATCTGGCTTTCCTCAATGATCTGGATGCCGAAAGACCTCTGGAGGACGGCACGAAACTTTTCATAATGAAATAAATAACTTTAAAATATTTTTCGGAAAATTTTCCAGAAATATGTATAATTCCTTTTCCTTCTGTAAAAACTTACGGTACAAAGCAAAGGACAAACAAAATGCTTTAAAAGGAGGAATTGGAATTGAAGAAAGTATCCGATGAGAAGAAATGCGTTATCTGTCTTGCTCTCGTCATAATCATGGGACTGCTCCTGTTTTATACATATATCGGTGACGGTGGCAATAGCCACGAGGGGATCATAAGACTCCATGTCATCGCCAACAGCGATACTGTGGGCGATCAGGCTTTGAAGCTGAAGGTCCGCGATGCCGTCATCGAATATATGCAAAAGCAGGATGATCTCGACAGTGTCGATGACACGGAGGAGTTCCTGCGAGGCAACCTGGACAGACTTGAAAAAATCGCCGAAGGTGTCATCGCTTCCGAAGGCTATGACTACCCGGCAGGCGCCGATATAGGCGTAAGGTATATACCCGAAAAGACATACGGCGATATAACTTTTCCTGCCGGAAACTATGAAGCCCTCAACATAACCATCGGAAGCGGCGAAGGCGAAAACTGGTGGTGCGTCCTCTTTCCGCCGCTATGTCTTCTTGATGAGGGGACGGATGAGGATGGTGAAGGGCCTGCCGATGACGGACCGGAGGACGAGCAACTATCCGACGATCGACTGTCCGACGAGCAGAGGCTGGAGCTTCGGTGGAAGCTGCTGGAGCTGCTTGGGGACGAGTGAAAGCCATGATAAAGCGCCTTGTCACACCCGCCCGTCATAAGCCCTGAGACACAGCAGCCGGAGGCGATGCGGTTAAAATCAAAGTTTTATACCTCCTGACATTAAATGACATTCAAACAGAAAACACCTATATACGGGACGACCCGGCACAGGTGTTTTCTGTTATTTTGCGCCTGTAGGCATTGGGAGTCATTCCCATTTTGCTCTTGAATTTTTCTATGAAATAGCTGCTGCTGCCAAAGCCTGTTTCATATGCTATACGGCTTACCGTCATGTTGGTTTCGGTAAGGAGTCCGATGCTCTTTCCTATGCGAAATTCCGTAAGGTAATCGAATATGGTGCAGTTCATGTTTTTTTTGAAAAATCTGCAGCATTCGCTAACGCTCAGGTGTACGTGATGCGAGATGTCGCCCAGCGCTATAGGTTCCTCAAAATGCTTTTCTATATATGTGACGATGTCCCTCAGACGCTGCTGGTGTATCTGGTTCGGTCCGCCGCCTACTGTTTTAAGGTTTTCCAGGTCATTTTGGGTTCCCACACCCGTTCCTGTTTCCGCTCTGATCACAGAGAGGATATCGCTCCATATCATATTGAGATGGCTGCATATCTCAAGCTCATATCCGTATGCCCCGGCTTCGTACAGATCGTTTACCTTCTGCAGCCGTTCCAGAATATCACGCTGCCGCTCCGAATCATGATCCAGCACGACGGCATCTATGTTCCTGCTGTTGATCACCGGCAGCACATATTTTCGATCAACGGCACTGTTGGGAAAGCTCGACAGTAGCCTGGAGCTGAAATCTATACATATATATGTACCGTCCGTCCCCGGCTCTTCCCTGGACATATGAAGAACTCCCGAATTTATAAAGATCCCCTGCCCTTTCCTCAGGGTGACCGTGCGCTGATTAAGGAATACAGAAACCGTGCCCTTTACAACAAGACAAAACTGCAGCTCATCATGCCAGTGCCAGTTGACGAATCCCAATATGTTTTTATTTAGCTGCGTCTGATATACGGCAATAGGAAATTCAAAGGTCCCGTGGTTTCTGATCTCCTTTCGCTCTTCATTGACTTTTATTTCGCGTACCTGCATTTGTCACCGCCTAACAGCTCAATATAACGATATAATATGTAAATATTATTATATAAAATCGAAAAATAATCAATATAATTAGATATTAGATATTAAATATACCGAAAATTTTATGACGGAGGTCGATTTCTGTATGGGCAATGTAAATCAGATACATAACAAGCGTAAAGCAATGCTGATGATGGTGGTCTGTGCCATTATGTGGAGCATGGGAGGGATATTCATCAAACTTATCTCATGGAGCCCGCTGCTGATCGCAGGCTCCAGAAGTCTGATATCGGCAATGGTTCTGGGGGCATATATGATCTATAAAAGGGTCCCTGTAAAGGTCTGCAGATATTCTATGGGAGCTGCAGTGGGGCTTGCGGGCTGCTGCACGTTTTTCGTCATCGCCACAAAGCTGACAACGGCTGCCAATGCCATCGTCCTGCAGTATTCGTCCCCTGTTTTCATTCTGATAATAAGCACTGTATTTCTCAAACAGAAGATGCATAAAAAAGAAGTGATCACGGTCGCTATAACTATGGCGGGAATCGTATTGTTTTTCATGGATCAGATCTCTCCGGGCAACATACTTGGAAATTTCATGGCTATCCTCGCCGGGATATTCATGGCTCTGATGTTCGTGATGACAGGTCAGGGCGGCGAGGATGATTCCATCCGCATGAGCGGCATCCTGTTCGCACATTGTCTATCGGCGATAATCGGCATGCCTATCGGTTTTGCGGGCACGGCTTCCATATCGGGAACGGAAATACTGTTCGTTGTGATCCTTGGAATCTTCCAGCTGGGCATACCTTATGTCCTCTATGCCATCGCTTCCAGAGACTGCCCTCCGCTGGCCTGCTCTCTGATAGCTATGCTGGAGCCGCTGTTCAATCCCGTATGGGTGGCTATTTTCGTCGGCGAGATACCGGGAATGTTCGCCATGATCGGCGCTGTGATAATCATCGCAGTGGTAACATGGTGGTGTGTTACGGATGCAAAGGAGTCTGCGGTGGATACGGTGGATAGTGAGGCAAAAGTAGACGAAAAAATAGCTGAAGAAACAGCCGATATATAGAATGCCCCGTTATTTAGGCAGGATGTACTTAATGCGCCTGCCTTTTCCTTGCTGGGCGAGGATGTTTTTTTCAACCATACGCCGCAGCAGGCGAGAAGCAGTGGACGCACTGACATCCAGCAGCCTTTCCACATCCATTCTTATAATATAACCGTTATTCCTTGCAAGAACCAGCACAGCATTTTCCTCCTGGTTCAAAGAAACTGCCGAGTACTGTACCGTGCTCTCATGTACTTCGGGATGTGCATTGACATTTGGCAATGTGATCTTAAAAGCGTTTCCCGTATTTTCGATTACCGGTTTCCTGTCTGCCGACTCGTATGAGTTCATTATCTTACGTATACCCGTCCCGTAAGCCTCTATCAACCGCAAGCGATAAAACACATCGGCAAGATTCTGATTTCTGCATACGGAGATACCTACCATGATATCCTCGAGCTCGATTCCAGGCAGAAGCCCTCCCACCGATACGAATTCCATCCTATCATCGTATATGCTGATCAGCGCACTGGCACGAAAAGCATAATCACGGTGCACCAGCATATTCAGCAACGCTTCCCGAACCGCTGCCTCCGGATAATCTCTTGTATCGATGCGCAGCAGCTTATCAAAAGTCGAATGGGTCTGATTGCGAAAATCGATAAAATCATATACTTCATTCAACTGCTGTAAAAGCGATCCGGTGAATTCACGGCGGTCTTTGAATATACTCTGGTCCGTTCCCTGAAAAACGGCCACCTTAATGGTATGAATGCATTGTTCGGATAACAGAAGGCCCAGATTCGTATAAATGCTGTCATTGTTCAATAGCTTTAATGTCTGCATCTGGGGTCTTCCAAATTCGATCCCCCGCTGCATGAATTCTTCTGCAGTCGCTTTAAATGTCAGGTCCTGCTGCAATGATCGCATTTCTTCAAAACGCTCTCCGTCTGTTTCCCTTATCATGCGTCTGATTGCCGTATTAGTAGCCGGAGCGGAAGAAAATCCCTGACGAACATAGACCCCTTCCGGCCTCATCCCTTTATTTGCGATATAATATGGCGGCTCAGTACCACGCTGGATATCAACAGCGACTATTTTCTTTCCATCCTCTTCCAGAGTTTCATAATGTATGAACATCGTCAGATCCGGCTTGATAGCATCTCTAACCATGTTGCTGACCTGTAGCGCCACACCATCGGGATCATCCACCCCTATAACCGTTCCATCATCTCTGACCCCGATATATAACGTTCCGCCCTGACAGTTTGCAAAAGCGATTATTTCTTTTTTTATGGAATCCGCCATGGTTTCCTTAAGCTCTGTCTTTTCACTTTCTCTAAAAATCATAATATACCCCCTTTTGTATTCTATTCATATTATACCTTTTTGTCGTCAATCAAGTCAATAATTTTGACGATATTGACGATATGAATGAAGATAGTCGATTCGCCGTCCTGCAATATATTCCCCCTCCTCCCCCGGAGGTATGCTCAGCCTACGAAAAAAGAGGCTTACCGTCTCAGCCCAACACTGAGGCGGCATGCCTCCCATAAATCGCTCATAGTTTATAGATCATTCATTTTCCAGGCATCGTGCCTTTTCGCTTTCATCGAACAGCGATGCCAGATCGTTTCTCTTGAATTCTACCTGCAGC
>JAETSS010000066.1 GCA_021769545.1 Eubacterium sp. | reverse complement strand
CTTATAGTCCTGCTCCGTCATGCCTACCACGAAGGCTCCGCGGTTCAGTATGTTTTCCACGAGGCCGTCGGTCTCAAGCTGTCTCAGAGCTTCCCGCACGGGAGTACGACTCACGCCGTATGTCTTGCAGAGTTCCTGCTCCGTCAGCTTCTGCCCCGGCTTGAGCTTTCCCGTCAGGATATCCTTCTGTATTTTCCCCAGAAGACCCGTGGAAAGAGGTGCGTTACTTATTTCCGTATCATCGGAAAATTTGTACAGTACCATATCGTATCACCGTGCTAAATCCTTTCCAATACGAATTCTGTAAAGTCTGCAGCTGTGTTTCCTGTTCCGTCTCCCGGCATGTCGAGGGCTTCCTGTGCCGCATCCAGTGCGCTTTCCAGTGCTGCCGCCTTGTCCGTGATTCCGATGTGTCTCAGCATCATGACAGCCGCTCTGTTGATGCTGGCAGGGTTTGCATATTCTCCAATGCCGTCCTCCATCATACGCGGTGCGGAGCCGTGGATAGCTTCGAACATGGCGTATCTGCCGCCGATGTTGGCGCTGCCTGCAGTGCCTACGCCGCCCTGGAGCTGAGCCGCTTCATCGGTGATGATATCGCCGTAGAGATTAGGCAGTATCACTACGTTGAAGTTGCTGTTTATCTGATCGTTGACGAGGTTTGCCGCCATGATGTCAACATACCAGTCGTCGGTCTTGATCTCCGGGTATTCCTTTGCAACATCGTAGCACAGGCTCAGGAATTTGCCGTCGGTCTTCTTCATGATGTTGGCCTTTGTTACGATGGAAACGTTCTTGTTGCCGTTGTTCTTAGCGTATTCGAAAGCCGCTCTGGCAAGTCTTGTGGTCCCCATGGTGGTAGTCACCTTGAAGTCGATGGAAATGTCGTCGTTGATGTCTATGCCTCTGCTTCCGAGGGCGTATTCACCTTCTGTGTTTTCTCTGTAAAAGATCCAGTCGATGTTTTTCTCCGGGATCACTACAGGTCTCACGTTGGCAAAGAGGTCAAGTTCTCTTCTGAGTGTAACGTTAGCGCTTTCGATGTTAGGAAGGTTGTCGCCCTTGCCCGGCGTAGTCGTCGGTCCCTTGAGAAGCAGATCGCATTCCTTGATGGCTGCCAGCACGTCGGCAGGCACGGTTTCCATCTTGGCGATCCTGTTTTCAAGAGTGAGTCCGTCGATCTTTCTCAGCTCGATCTTTCCCGATGCGATCTCGTCCGCAAGAAGCTTTTCCAGGACCTTTCTACAGGAATCCATGATGATAGGGCCGATGCCGTCTCCATCTATGGTTCCTATCACGATCTTATCCATTGCGGAAAAATCAGGCACTGCCGGAGATTTCTTAAGTCTCTCGACTCTTTCAAGCTGATCCTCCACGATTTTCTTAAAATGTTCGCTGTATGTCATTGTGTTCTCCTTAAGTTTTCAATTATCCAAACGCCACCGGACCGCCACAAAAGACAGTCCGGCGCTATACCTTCTGCTTGCTTAAACCAGCCTTAAGCGTTCCTATGCTTCCTTGATGGCGTTGATCTTTCCTCCCTTTAATATCATGTTGATCTCGAGATCAGAGAAGTTAGGCTTGGTGTTATATACTTTGCCCTTAGTAACGTTCTTCACCTGGATAGTTTCATTCTTCACCTGCTGCGGTGCATTTTCGATGACAAGCTCGTCGCCCAGCTGGAAATCGTCGTAATCTGCAGGGTTTTCAAATACCAGTGGCAGGATACCGCTGTTGATCAGGTTCGATCTGTGGATCCTCGCAAACGACTTGGCAACTACGAATTTCACACCAAGATAGAGCGGTGCCAGTGCTGCGTGTTCACGGCTGCTTCCCTGTCCGTAGTTATCTCCGCCTATGATGACGCACTGTCCTGCCTCCTTGCATCTTGCCGAGAAGCCGCTGTCGATCTTTTCGAAGCAGTAGTTGGAAAGATGAGGGATGTTGGATCTGTAAGGCAGAAGTCTCGAATCCGACGGCATGATATCGTCTGTAGTGATATTATCGCCGGCGTGGAGCACTACCTTTGCCTCAACGTTTTCAGGCAGAGCTGTGTTTCTAGGGAACGGCTTGATGTTAGGTCCCATTGCAACGTCTGTGTTGCTCTTGTCGCAGCCCTCAGGATATACTACGAAATTGTCGTTAGGTGTAAAGTCTACCGCTGCGATATCAGGCAGGCTCTCTCCGCTTGCCATTCCGTCCGTCAATACGCCGTTTATAGCTGAGATAGCTGCAGTCTCAGGGCTTACGAGGTATACGTTGGCATCCAACGTTCCGCTTCTTCCCTTGAAGTTTCTGTTGAAGGTTCTAAGTGAAACAGCACCCGACTTAGGAGACTGTCCCATACCGATACATGGTCCGCATGCGTTTTCTATGATCCTTGCTCCTGAGCTTATGATATCGGCCAGCGCGCCGTTTTCTGCCATCTTTGCAAGTATCTTGCTTGATCCCGGTGATATTACGAGGCTCACGTCAGGATGCACTTTCTTTCCTTTTAATATAGCAGCGACCTTCATCAGATCCGTATATGAAGAGTTGGTGCAGCTTCCGATAGCTACCTGATCCACCTTGATCTGTCCGATGTTGCTGATGCTGTCTACGTTGTCAGGGCTGTGAGGCATTGCTGCCAGCGGAGTGAGTGCATCAAGATCGACGATGAGTTCTTCGTCGTATACTGCGTCCGGATCTGCGGCAAGCGGAGTATAATCCTCCTCTCTTCCCTCGGATCTCAAATATGCCAGCGTGTTCTCATCGCTTGGGAATACCGATGTAGTGGCGCCAAGCTCCGCACCCATGTTAGTGATGGTAGCTCTGTCTGTAACGGAAAGGCTCTTTACGCCTTCGCCTGTGTATTCTATGATCTTGCCTACGCCGCCCTTTACAGTAAGCTGCTGCAGCACGTAAAGGATAACGTCCTTTGCAGATACCCAAGGTCTCAAAGCTCCCTTGAGCTCTACCTTTACTACCTTAGGAGCCGTCAGGCTGTATGTGCCCTTTGCCATTGCCACTGCAACGTCCAGTCCGCCTGCTCCGATGGCGATCATGCCGAGACCGCCGCCTGTAGGCGTATGGCTGTCGGAACCGAGAAGAGTCTTGCCCGGCTTGCCGTAATTCTCAAGATGAAGCTGATGGCATATGCCGTTACCCGGTTTTGAAAAGAGCACTCCGTGTCTTCTCGCTACGCTCTTGATGAATTCGTGGTCATCGGCGTTTTCAAAGCCTGTCTGCAGCGTATTGTGGTCGATATATGCTACCGACAGCTCTGTCTTGACTCTGTCCACCTCCATGGCTTCAAGCTGAAGATAAACCATGGTTCCCGTGGAATCCTGCGTCAAAGTCTGGTCTATCTTAATGGTGATCTCCTCGCCCGGCGTGAGGTTTCCCTCAACCAGATGATTTTCCAGTATTTTATAAGCTAGTGTCTTACCCATTATGTATTTACCTCCCAGGTGTTATGTTGTTATATGATTTTGTATTTCTGTATACAATTATACAATCTTCCAACATTCTGGTCAACGGTCAATTACGGTTAAAATACTCAGCAGATGCATCTCTGCAATTTTTATACGACACGATATTGACTTGTAGGGCGAAAAATTACTATAATATACAGGTGCTATATATAGATCGGAGAGTTTATGGATTTCATATCAGAAAAGGTTCATCTAATATATAATTTAATATACATCGCCGTAATAATCCTGGGCGGAGCCTCTCTAACTCTTACTATAATCCTGAATACCAAGGAAAAGACCAAGCTGAACAAAGCCATACTGCTTTTCATCAGTTCTATTTTCTTTTACATGATTACGGATTTCATCACCTACTACTTTCTCGGCGAGCCTGCCTTCCAGCAGCTGATCTTTATACTTATAACATTATCGGACACGCTGTTCTGTGTCCTGATAACCTCATGGGTATATGGGATAATGATATTTGCCGGGATAGAAGAAGCCATCAGCTCTAAATGGCTCGTGACGATTTCCGCTGTATACCTGATAGGCTCACAGATTCTTTCCGTTTACCTGGGAAGATACGGCTCATACACCATACAGGTAGATGACGGCATCTGGAATATAGTGCTGCAGCTCCTAAACGGAGGGTATGATCTGGGAATAATCGTAATAGGTATACGATGCATCTTTCTTATATGCAAAAAATATGAAAACAGAGCAGGCAGGAACATCAACCTTCTCATGGTGCTTTTGCTGATAGGTTACATGGGATGGATAGCATATTGGGATTATAGTACATGGTTCAAAACAGACGCTAACCTGCTGGAAATATATGCGATGGATCCGCTGATACTGCTGTATGCTATCCTGAACATATTCCTCATCTATTATTTCTACAAAAACGATCCCCTTAAGATCGTAAAAGCTCCCGCGTCTCCCGAAGCTGCCGTAAGCATCATAGCCGGACAGTATAAGCTTTCGGAAAGAGAGAAGGAGGTCCTGGTGCTTGTCAACAGAGGAATGAGCAATAAGCAGATCGCAACGGAGCTTTTCATATCGGAAAATACCGTAAAGAGGCATATGAGCAGCATCTTAAGAAAAACGGGAACGCAGAGCCGTCACGAAATAATAAACGAGATATCAAAGCTTGATCGATGATCCTGCACGATACCGCCCCATGGCGGTATTTTTTTGCGAAAAATTCAGGCCCATGATCCGTAAGAGCAACGCTCAAAACTCCGAAACCCCTATTTTCCGGGCTTTCCATACCCTTATTACCCTTTGGTATCATATATATGATACCTCATCTAGTCCCGGGGATGATACTAAGAATGTTACCCTATATGACACTACAGTGGTATTGTCTCCTGCAATAAAATGCGACAAAATGGTTACAGCTAAAACAGCGGTCCACATGACCATGTCGGAACCATACTAACATCATCATAATTAAGTAAGGAGGGTTTGAGTTGAGTCAAGATCAAGGCAGCGGAGTCTTACCCGCTGCAGACACAAAGAAGAACACAGCGGCTCTGAAAAAGACGACAATGTCGCTGGTCGGCGTAGTAGCATTGATTTTTTCATTCGTTGCTGCCGGTGCATTCGGTATAGAAGAAGCTATCTCGGCGAGCGGTCCGGGACTTACCCTGATAATGCTGGTGGCATTCCCGTTCATATGGGCATTCCCGCTCAGTGAAATGGTAGGGGAACTCGGTTCATTATATCCTACCGAAGGCGGTATCTACTCCTGGGCACGAGAATCCCTCGGCGAATTCTGGGGGTGGCAGGCAGGCTTCTGGTCAGGAGCCACAACATGGCTCTGTCAGGCACAGTACTGTGCTCTGGTGGCAGGATATGCCGCAAAATACATACCTATGAGTGAAACTGCCGAATACCTGGTAAAGCTTGCTGTAGTTGCGGTTTTCACCATTATAAATCTTATAGGGCTGAATTCACTTGAAAAGCTTGAAACGATCTTCACGGTAATAGTCATCGTAGCCTTTCTCGCTGTCACCGTAGTGGGTCTCGTAAACTGGAATTACAATCCGATGACTCCTATGTATAATGAAGACGAAGGCGTGCTTCACTCTATCGGCGGCGGAATCAGCATCATCATCTGGATGTACTGCGGATATGAATGCATGTCTAATATGGCAGGCGAACTGAACAATCCGCAGGTTATACCGAAGGCTATGAGGATATCACAACCCGTTATCGCATTATCATATGTGCTTCCTACACTGGCTGCCTTGGCTGCCATAGGTTCATGGAGCGCATGGAATACAGACTCGGGTGCAGGCACGGTGGGTTATGCCGATGTGCTTATCCAGAATCTCGGTTCATGGGCAGGGCTTCTGTTCATACTGGTAGCCGTACTGTCAAACTGCTCTATATTCTGTTCATATATAGCGCACGGATCAAGAGCCTTCTTCGTAATGGCGGATGATCACATGTTCCCGAGGTTCATGGCAAAGGTGGACAAGCGGGGAGTTCCGGTGGTATCCATCATACTGCTTGCGATATTCACGGCTATCACATGCAAGTTCGACTTTGCGACACTTGTAATGGCAACGACACCTATACAGCTGTTCCTTTATCTGGCCCTTGCTGCATGTATCGTCAAGGTCCGAAAGGAATACCCTGTAGAAGACAGAAAGGCCATGGGTCTTACGGTAATGCCGGGAGGCACGGCAGGACTTATCACCTTTACGGGACTTGTAGTAGCGATATGCATCATCGCCCTTTATATAAACGGCACGGAATACTTCGTTGTAGGATATCTCATCCTCGCAATAAGCCTCGTCCTCTACCTGATATGCAAATGGGGATTTAAAGGAAGGGTCAAGGACGATCCCGAGGAATATCCTCTAAACAGCAAAACAAAGCTTGGTGTCGGAGACTTAAGGGATATCGGAGTATTCGTCATTCTGTCGGGTATTACCGGATTCGTCGGTTCCTTTATCCTAAGCTGGTACGACGGGAGCTATGGCGTCGAGTATTATCTAGAAGAATACGGAAGCGGTCTGTTCAGCAATTTCAATGCGATGATAGATCTCTGCAGATGGCTTGGCGTAGCGTTGCTGGTGATCGGCGTCATCCTCTGGTATATAGGAAAAAAGACAGAAGGAGAACAGCTTAGAAGGCTTGAACCGATGCGAAAACATAAACTTGATGCAATGATAAAAGAACTTCACGGGACATATCCCGGAGAAAATAAATAAAACAGTCAATTATTATAATCAGAGATGAGAAAGGAGCAATCTCAAATGGGTAAAAAAATTCTTGTACTGGGAACAGGAGCACAGGGCTCGACTGTAGCTCAGAGAATGGACGAAGAAGCAAACGTTGAAAAGATCATCTGTGCCGATGCGGATCACAAGGCTGTAGACGAGCTTGTAAAGATCTTAAAGAAGGCAGAGGGCGCATACGTTGATGCCAACGATGTAAACAGCATCATCGAGGCAGCACAGGGTGTAGACCTCATCGTAAACGCTCTTCCTATCAGATTCGCACCTATAGTACTTGATGCAGCTCTGGCAGTAAAGGCAAACTATCAGGACTTT
>JAETSS010000065.1 GCA_021769545.1 Eubacterium sp. | reverse complement strand
AAGGACTTCCTTAAGAAAAACGGTGGTGAGATTATGAGTATATTGTGTCATGAATTGACGAGAGAAGAATGTGAAGCAATAAGAGAGAATGATGGCTACCTCAGGGGACTTGAAGAAGGCGAGGCACGCGGTGAAGCCCGTGGCAGAGCCGAAGGGGAGTCTATTGGTGAAGCCAAGGGCGAAGCACGTGGCAGAGCTCAGGGGTTGCTGGAAGGCAAAGAGGATGAAAAGCGAGCCATCGCCCGTAATTTAAGGTCAGCAGGGCTCTCTATAGATATCATCGCAGAAAATACCGGTCTCACGACAGAAGAAGTAGAGAACCTTTGATCCTTGTTACTCAAAAAATAGGATCACATGTGATTAAAAATAGTAATAACTTGTACCTTTCGTCTGTGCTAATGAAAGCCAAGAGCATAGACCCGACGAAGATTTCCGTAGTGACAGGAATACCTGTAAATGAATTTAAAGAGCTTTAAAAGAGTTTATAAAAAGCAAATGTACGGTGATAGTCATTGTACATTTGCTTTTTGTACAATGACATTGTAGTTTACATAGAAGATTCTCTGCGGCACCTCTTTTAGGGTACTAAAAAGCCCCTGAACCACCGACCTCAGTTGTCTCAGGGGCTATAACTCTATTTAAACGATTTTTATTCAACCACTGCCTGTTGTTTCTCCGGAAGCCTGTATGTAAAGAATTTTCTGGCCGGAGTCTTGCAAAGTGCCGTCGCTATGATCACTGCCAGTATCATACCCACTACAAACTGACCTATGTTCCATGGTACTCCGAGCATAGGTGTTACCCAGTTTCCGTACATTATACCTTCCGCAAAATAATATGCCGCCGTCATGAATACTCCCGATATTACCATACCGATCACCTCCATGACTATGAACCTGGTGCTGCCGGCATCTTCCTTTCTCGATGCCGCCATTACCATGAGCCCCAGTATCAGCGCCATTATACCCTTGATGGCAAATGTCCACGGAGCCCATGCCGCAAATCCGCCGACTAGATCTCCCAGCATCCCGCCGAGAGCCGCCGCCAGTGCGCCGTATTTCCATCCCAACACCAATACCGATAAGAACACCATGGCATCACCGATATGCACGTACCCCTGGGTGAAGGGGATAGGCACCCTGATAAACAATATCGCCACCATGACGAGACACATCATAAGTCCTGTAAGCACTATTTTAAACGTATTAGATCTTTCCTGCATCATAAAACCTCTTTCCAAACTATGATCGATGACATTCTGCCAAACCTCCGGCAAGCGAGCATTGCCAGCGCGTGGATTTTGTCGTATACTATAATACATGAAAATTGTATATAAATTAATATACAAAAATAATTATTTTTATAATAACAGTAAGGAGTTTTGATATGAAAGCCATACTTCCCGTGCTCGACGAGAGCCGCAAAAAACCGTATTATCTGCAGATCTACGATTACATAAAGGACGCTATTCTGCGAGGAGATATCATGGAGGATGAAAAGCTGCCGTCCCTGCGCTCCCTTTCCAAATCAACGGATCTCAGCATCACCACCATCGAGCAGTGCTACAACCAGCTTCTCGTGGAGGGCTACATATACAGCAAGGCCCAGTCCGGATACTATGTCAGCAGGGTCTTTTCCCACTCAAAAAAAACTGTACCTGAAAAAAAGGAAATTTTGTCGATGCAAGTGCCTTCCCCTGAAAGCACGCTGTATTTCACGCCATCGGCATATAAATACGACCCCGACTGTTTCGACTTCAACAAATGGAAAAAATGTATGAACAGAGTCATCAACGAGTACCCATCAGCCCTCTTCTTCGAGAGCGATCCTCAGGGGGAAGCCATGCTGAGAACAGAGATCGCCAAATACCTATACGTTTCCAGAGGCGTATCATGCAGCCCTCAGCAGATAATAATCGGAGCCGGTACTCAGCAGATCACAAATCATCTGGCGACTATCCTGAGAAAAATGGGCATCGAACACGTGGCCCTCGAGCATCCGGGCTACATGCCCGTCCGTAACATCTTCCGCGACAGAGGCTTTGCCATAACACCCGTAGACGTTGCCTCCGACGGACTCATCCTTGAAAAGCTGCCTACCAATATCAGGACCGCCGCCTATGTCAGCCCTTCGAACCACGCCTTTACGGGAGCCGTAATGCCCATCGGCAGACGGTACGAGCTCATCAACTGGGCAATGGAAAACGACAGCTATATCATCGAAGACGACTACGACAGCGAGTTAAGATATTTCGGACGACCGATACCCGCCCTCAAGAGTCTGGAAAACAACGATCACGTGATATATCTGGGGTCATTTTCCAGCACCCTGTTTGCCGCTGTAAAGATCAGCTATATGGTCCTGCCGGAGGAAATGGCACAGCTGTTTTCTTCGATGGCCCGCGACTATTCTCAGACATGCTCCAAGCTGGAACAGCTTACACTGGCCATATTCATGGAGACGGGCAATTACCAGACCCATATAAAGAAGCTCCGCAAGCTGTATTCCCAGAAGCTGGATGCCGTAACAGATGTATTCGCAAAAAAAGCACACAACTTCATAGAGGTCAGGAACACATCCTCGGGGATAAACATCATCCTCAAGGTGCACTCACCGAAAAGCATCGATACATTGAAAAAGGAAGCCGAAGATCTCGGCCTCCCTCTCGTTGCATTGGAAAACGATATGCTTATGTTCTATTACAATCAGATCCCTCTTGCTGAGATCCCTCAGCTCCTTGAGGATCTGACAGATACCTGGCGAGCAGCGATCTGAGACCGATCCTTCTTATGAGGGTATAAGCTGCCAATAGCAGTATCGCCAGTACGCTTATGGCAGCGCCTGTGATGATACCGGGAGGTCTGAAACTAAGCTCTATTTCATGTACGCCTTCGCTCAGATCGGTGGAAATGAACACACCTCCCGTCAGCTCGTTGATCTCCCTCTTGCTGCCGTCCACCTTAAGCGTCCAGCCGTATTCATACGGTATGGATGTCACGAGGACTCCGCCATCACCGGCATCGACGGTTCCGCGGATATGAGCATCACCGCTGTCCGTCACCTGCATCATACTCTGGGAGATTATATCATATGCGGCATCCCACGCATCGTAATCCAGCGTGCAGACATGGCTCTTTATGTCTCCCGACTGACCTTCCTCGAAGCTCACAGTTATGTCGAAGGTCTCTCCCGCCTTGATCTCTCCTATGTTGACAATGGAGCCGCAGTCGCTTCTTATACCCAGCTGATCCTTTTCCTCATCGCTGACATCCACAAGTATCTCCTCAGCTCCTGCAGCCTCTACGAACACATAGTATTTCTGTGTCTTGTCCGCCTTGTATTCAAGCACCACCTCGGCTTCTCTTGTCTCGTCTTCCGTCTCCGTAATTATCCTGCCGTCGGAATCCTGAGTGACCATCATATTATCGGATGATATGACGGGCGCCGCCGCAGGCTCGAATACCTTATCATACCTGTTGGACGTGGCCGCCCTCACATAGCTGTCAAGCACCTCGAAAGGGTTCTCGCTGTGAGTGTCCCAGGTCCTGATGGAATCTGCCGTCATATATCCTATGGACAGCGGATACCTGCTCTCATACAGGTTTGAATTCCCCGAGCTGTCCACCAAAGTGAAGTCTTTATCATCAAGAGGCAGATTTTTCGTTATCATATACCGTATGTTGAGCATGGCGTTAGTGACAGGATCCGTCTGATTGTAGTTGAACCTGTTCTTGCCCGGTTCTCCCTCCAGACCTATCTTCTCCATCAGAGCTGTGGTATTGGCATTGATGGATGACGAGAACTGCGACATTCCCCTGTAATGATACAGCGCAGGACAGTTGAGTATATAATTATAGTCTATCTCGGTTCTTGCAAACTCTTCTTTGCTTTTCTCCGCCAGGGCAGTGACGTCGCTGTAATTTTCAAAATACGATGCACGCTGCGTATTCCCTATGGTATGGAAAGAGGTGCACGATACGGAGGTCATTTCCGATGCGATGAGCACTGCTATCAGCAGCACGAAAGCATCCCGCCTTATTATGCCTTTTTTGTATATCATCATCACGACGCAATAAAGCAGCAGCCATGCCATACCTCCGTAGAAGAACAGTGTCATATCGTCGATGTGGTCCGTCAGCAGCTTCTGCGCCACCAGATAATATCCGGCGCCTGACAGCAGGACCATCCATACCGATTTTGCATCGATCTCGTTGAACCTGCGAAAGGCCTTGTACGCCATGGTTATCAGCACGAAGCATATGACGAAGGTATATCTGTAAGGCAGCTGATTCGGAAAATGAAGTCCATGCCATATGAAGTCCAGCTTGTTTATATTGAGGCTAAAAAACATGAACAGGAGGAAAAGCCCGTTGATGAGTTTTTCCCTGAGGCTTATGGATCTGCTTATCATATAGAATACCAGCAGTATCACCACTAATATACCGCAGTAGAGATTCGGGAGCCCTTCCCTGTAGGTCAGCTCGCTGTACGGCAGCAGCTGGTTCAGCAGATCCAGGGCGTCGTTGTAAAACATCAGATCCTCCGGCATCTCCGCGGAAATATAATACGTTTCCTGCATGCTGATATATGTAGGCAGCAGCATGACGGAAGCCATGACTACACCTAAAAGCGAAAAGCCCACGGCTTTTCCTGTCGTCACAGCGCACCTTTTCAGACCGCCGCGCCTTACCCTTATGAAATACAGCGCAGGATAATAGAACATTATAAAGATGCATACCATTATGGCTATATAGTAATTGCAGAACACGGTAAGTGCCAGACATACCGTATACATGACGGCTTTGCCCTCGTCCATCAGTCTGTTGAGTCCCAGTATGCAAAGTGGCAACAGTACCACCGCATCCAGCCACATGATGCACCAGTAGTACGCCATCACATATGAATTCAGCGCATAGAGCGTCGCAAAGGCCACCACGGCCCCATCACATGTCCTGTCGAGATATTTCAGGTATATAGCCATGAAGCTTCCGGCAAGACCTATCTTGATGAGAAGTATGACGGTCACGCCCTCCATTATGAACTTCTTCGGAAACAGCGCCAGCAGTATATTGAGCGGACTGGCTCCGTAATATGCCATCAGGTTCCAGAAGTTGCTGCCGCCCGCTCCGTTCCACGTGTAAAACAGGCTGCCGCCTTCCTGCAGCTTGTACTGCAGCTCGCTTAAAAAGGGCACGTACTGATGATACATGTCTATGACCGCTATCTGGTTTTCCCCCATGGGATATATCCCCGTAACGGCAAATGCTATCATCATAAGCAGTACCGGCAGGAAAAACGATGCGAAAATTAACTTGTTACGACTGAGAAATCCTTTGATCTTCATCTATGTTGCTTTCCTTTTCTATATATACGGGCCGTCTCTTGGTCTCCATGTACATCCTTCCTATATATTCTCCCATAAGGCTCAGTATGGCCGTTATCAGCCCTCCGAAAAACAGTATCAGGCAGATGGTGGAGGCGTATCCGGGAGTATCCTTGCCCTGTATCAGCGTTTTCAGTATTTCAAATACAAAATATATAAAAGATACGAACGCGGTGATGCCGCCCATGACCCCCACGAATTTCAGCGGAGATACCGCGAAATCTATGAAGCCGTCTACCGCATATTTCGTCAGGCTCCATACTGACCATTTGCTTTCACCTGAGACCCTTTTGACATTTTCGAATTCCACCCATCTCGTATCGAATCCTACCCATGCGAAGAGCCCCTTTGAAAAGCGCTGGGTTTCCGGCATGCTGACTATAGCCTTTACCATACGCCTGTTCATCATCCTGAAATCCACTGCGCCGTCCACGATCTCTATGTCGCTGTATCTTCGCATTATCCTGTAAAAGGCTCTGGCAAATATGCTGCGCAATGGCGGCTCGCCCTTCCGGGAGACGCGTCTCGCCGCACAGCTGTCACAGCCTGTCTCCTCTATGGTTCTTATCATCTCTATGAGAAGCCGGGGCGGATGCTGCAGATCGGCATCCATGACAACGGCAAAGTCTCCCCGGGAAGCACGAAGGCCTGCATACATGGCAGCCTCCTTGCCGAAATTACGGCTGAATGAGATGTATTTCACCCAGCCGCCTGCGTCCAGCGCTTTTATCTTCACAAGGGTGTCGTCGTCGCTCCCGTCGTCTACGAATATATATTGAAACGAATATCCTTCTATGGCATCCGTCACCTTTCTCACTTCCCGGAAAAACCGGTCTATCATCTGACCTTCGTTATAGCAGGGAACTATTATATCTATGGTTTTCAGCGTTCTGTCCTCCGTTACTCTTCCGTCGACTGTATATTCATACCCTCAGTTTGCACCATATTATCAGCTTTGTCAATAAATGCCGCTTCAAGACCCATTTTCGGATATTTTTTTTGCAGTTGCTCTATCAGAGCCTGAGCTTTTTCACTGCCTAGCATCAGACACGTAGTTGACAGTCCGTCGCAAAAGGCCGAATTGCCCTTTTTCGCCATGATGGTCACCGATTCCAGATCCGTATCCGCAGGATATCCCGTGTCGGGGTCCAGCACATGATGGTACAACACGCCGTTTTCCTCGAACTTCCTCTCATATATCCCCGACGTTACCAGCGTCGCATCCTTCGCCTCTACGGCTCCCATAAGCTGGGTTCTGTCGCTGTATGGCCGCTCGATGCCTACTTTCCACGGCTTACCTCCGTCCTTTGAGCCGATGACCACCACATTGCCGCCCAGGTTGATTATTGCCGACTCCACGCCTTTATCCGTCAAAAGCTCTTCTATCCTGTCTGCGATATAGCCCTTGGCTATGCCTCCCAGATCTATGTCCGCATCGGGATCACTGAGGTTGACGGTATTGCCGTCCACCTCTACATTTTTATAATTTACATGAGCGACGGCTTCTTCTATATCCGTCTGCTGAGGGACCTTGGGCGCAACTCCCGTAAAGTTCCACATCTCGCTAAGACGGCCCACGGTTATGTCGAATTTTCCTTGAGAAATGTCTCGCATCATCAGACCGTCCTCTATCACGGCAACGGTATCATCCGACACCTTTACGGGAGCCCCGCCGGAATTGTTGATATTATATACATCGCT
>JAETSS010000064.1 GCA_021769545.1 Eubacterium sp. | reverse complement strand
CGATGACAGTATAGCGGAAATCGCCGATAAGTGCGGCTTTTCCGACGTCAAGCTGTATTATGCAGCCTTTAGAGAATGGTATCGCTGCACTCCGCGACAGTTCAGGGAACGCTATAAATACGGTACCAAAGACGATCTGAAATACATCAAGCTCAAGAATATAGACAAGGATATAATGCGTATATCGATGATGACCCATAGAAAAAGGCTCCTTCTTTAGGGCAAAATTCGTGTAAAAAAAACGCGAAATTACCTCAAAATCATAATTGTAATTTTCTGAAAATACAGTATATTAGTAAATGAATTAAGTACTTATTTCGGGAATCGCTATTATGTAATTTTGGAGGTAGTATCATTAAATCATTCACCCTAAAAGATGAAAACGGTAAATTCTATTACGGATGGGTAATAGTTTTGGTAGCGGGACTCCTGTGCGGTCTTGTTTACAGCGGTATCGTATCGGTTACGGGAATATTCCTGCTTCCGGTAACGACTGAATTAGGTCTTCCGATCGCAGGTTATTCATTCTATATCACGATAATGTCCATATTCAATATGTTGACATTATTCGTTATTTCCAAGTTCCTCAATGAGAAGAATATCAAGAAAATAATGATAGCGGCTGCTGTATGCGGCGTTATATCCTTCATAGGATTTGCAATGGCAAAATCACTTATGTGGTTCTACATATTCGCCGTTCCGCAGGGCTTCTGCATGGCAGCATTCACAATGACTCCTTCACAGATCCTCGTAAGCAACTGGTTCGGTGAAAAGGTAAGGGGAAGAGCGATGAGTATATTCCTCGCCATCATGTCCATCATCACGGTAATACTGATGAACGTGCTAAACAGTGTAGTTCTTACTGCAGGCTGGTCAAAGGGATATATAGTACTGGCAGTATGTGTTGCCGTATGCGGACTCGTAGCAGCATGCACGGTAGTTTGGAGCCCTGCTCAGAAGGGCATCAAGAGAGTCGGCGATCTGGATGAAAGCGAGCTTGCTGCAATGGCAGGAAGAGAAGTCAAGGGCGTAAGCTTCAAGACAGCTATCAAAAAGCCTGTAACATGGCTGGCATTCATTTCAACTACACTTGCAGTTATCGTATCCAGCTCCATCCTGCAGCACGGTATCGCTACCATGGTAATGAGCGGCAAGATGGATCAGACAGCGGCAACGGGACTTGTTTCCACCATGTCACTTGTAATGATCGTTACGGGACCTATCGTAGGTATCGTATGCGACAAGTTCAGATTGTCTGTAGCAGCCGTAGGTACGAGCCTGTTCTTCGCAATGGCAGTATTCGGACTGGCATTCGTGGGAAGCGCATGGGGCATTCCGGCATTCGTACTGGGATATATGTTCGGCGTACCTGCCATCAACATAATCTCACCTCTTATCATGAGCTACATGTACGGAGAGAAGGAGCTGGGCAAGCTTATCAGCTATGTCAACATATTCGTAGCTATCGGCGGAGCCATCGGAGCTGCCGCTGTAGGAGCGCTGGTCCAGTCCTACGGAACGTATTTCATGCCTTGGATCATCATGACCGTCGTACTGGTGGTTGTAGCTGTTATCAGAGGCATGTGTACTACGAAGAACAGAAAGTTCGATCCTGAAACTGATGCTGAATAAATGGATTTCATAGTTGTTAGAAGAGGCAAGAAGTATGAAAGCAGCAAATCTGGTTTTACAAAACGGAAACATCTACTCCATTGATAAGGATGGATGTGAAACAAAATATAATGCTATGGCAATTTCCGGGGGAACGATAGTTTCCCTCGGAGATACCGATAGCATGACACAGCTTATCGATGGAAATACGGAAATAATAGATCTAAAGGGCAGAAGCGTCCTTCCGGGGCTTGCGGATTCCCACCTTCATGTATCCATGACTGCCGAGATGGTATTGGATTTCGACCTTCGCAGCGTCGTGTTCGGAACATTGTCATCAAGACAGGAATACATAGCCGCATATCAGAAGCTGATCAGGGAGTATGCGAAAGCTCATCCCGAAGCAGCCATCATAAGGGGGACGGGATGGAATCCTATAATTTTTGAAGCATATCCGCAGGGACAGCCGGAAGCATCCGATATAGATGAGGTATGTGCTGATGTACCGGTGATCCTGAGATCCTTCGACCACCATGCGCTGTGGGTAAACAGCAAGGCTATTGAGCTGGCCGGTATTACCGCCAAAACGCCTGATCCGAGAAACGGAGTGGTGGAAAGAGATGATGACGGGACGCCAAGCGGAATATTCAGAGAGACCACTGCGATGGATCTGCTTCTCAGGAATCTGCCGGGAGCGGATTATACTGTAGAAGAATATAAGGAAGGCATAAAGTGCTATCAGAGAGATTTCGGAAACAAATACGGAACTACTCTCGTGTTCGATGCATATTGCAGTGAAAACGCCATAGAAGCATACAGGCAGATGGAGGCGGACGGAGAGCTTACCATGAGAGTACGGACCGCATATTACGCGGACCCGTCGCTTCCCGAAAGTCAGTTCGACGATATCCTTTCAAAGAAGGAAAGCTGCGATCCAGACGGAGATTTTGCCATAAAGACGGTGAAATTCTTCATGGACGGATCGGGACTTACATTCTATCTCAATGACCCCTTCGAAGCGGAGTGGCTCAGCGCCATAGGCATGCCGGAAGGCTACAGAGGCTATCCTCAGTGGGAGCTTGAAGAAATAAAGAGGATATTCCTCAGACTTGACAGCGCAGGCTATCAGATCCACATCCACTGCATGGGAGACGGGGCTTTGAAGATGTCCCTGGATGCATTTGAATACGTGGCAGGCTTCAACGATATAAAGAAAAACCGCCATACCATAGCTCATGTGATGCTGGCGGATGATGCAGACATAAAGAGGATGGCAGACATGGGGATCATTGCGGCAGTACAGCCTATGTGGCCGGTGGCCGACAGTCTCAGCAACAAGTCGGGACTTGCCATGATGGGCCATCGTACATATGAAGTATACCCCTTTGGAAGTCTCAGGCAAGCAGGCGTGAAGCTCACATGCGGAACGGATTTTCCTGTGACGATACCGCCTGACCCGTTCATCGGGATGATGACCGGGATGCTAAGGACCGTTTCACCTGCGCATCCGGAATATGAGCTTTATAAAGGGCAGAGCCTGGGAGAGGAAAAGGAAAAGCTGCAGCTTAGAGATCTCATCGAGGGCTACAGCATAGCGTCCGCGTATCAGTGCTGGCTAGAGGATGTTACGGGAAGTCTGGAAGTCGGAAAGTCGGCGGATTTCATCATCCTGGATGCAGATATCGATGCGGTGGAGGCTGCCCGGATAGCTGATATCAAGGTACAGCAGACGTATTTCAAAGGCAGAAAAGTATACGAGACCTGTGATTTATGATGCTTATATGGCACGGCAAATATAGATTAGACAAAAACCACAATATGTAGTAAAATTATATTGTGGTTTTTGTTTAGTGGTATTTGAACAAGGAGGTCCCGAAATGAGATGCCCGTATTGCGAAAATGAAGACAGTAAGGTAATAGATTCGCGACATACAGAGGATGGACGTGCCATAAGGAGAAGAAGAGAATGTGAAGCGTGCGGAAGACGTTTTACCACCTATGAGAAGATCGAAGAGATGATACTTATGGTGGTGAAAAAGGACGGCAGCAGACAGGCATTCGACAGGAACAAGCTGCTTAACGGCATAATAAGAGCATGTGAGAAACGCCCCGTTTCCATAGCCGACATGGAGAAGATCGTAGACGAAATAGAGCGAGGTCTTAACAACATGATGGAAAAGGAAGTGGAGAGTACGTTTATCGGAGAGCTTGTCATGGAAAGGCTCAAGGAGCTGGATGAAGTGGCATATGTGCGCTTTGCATCGGTATACAGGCAGTTTACCGATATCAATACCTTCGTTTCGGAGATAGAGAAACTTTTGACCAACAAGGGGAAATGATCTGACAAGGAGCTGTTTTATTATGGATAAGTTTTTTAAGGTAGCCATCGACGGACCAAGCGGCGCCGGCAAGAGCACCATCGCCAAGGCAGTGGCAAAGAAGCTGGGCATCGATTATATAGATACCGGGGCCATGTACAGGGCCATAGGCTACAAGATGAGAGAGGAAGGCATAGAGGCAGATGACAGAGACAGACTTGCCGTTATGCTTGATGATACAGACATAGATTTTGTAGACGGGGATATAATACTGGATGGGATCGTTGTAAACGATAAGATAAGAACACCGGATATATCCAAGAGGGCGTCGGTATGCTCCGCCATACCGGAAGTCCGCGAGAAGCTGGTGGAGCTGCAGCGCGGCATGGGCGCCAAGAAGAGCGTGATAATGGATGGACGTGATATCGCCACCAATGTACTGAGAGACGCGCAGTATAAATTTTTCCTGACGGCATCCCCGGAGGAAAGGGCGGACAGGCGTTATAAGGAGCTCATGGAAAAGGGCGAGGATGTTACCTTCGAGAAGGTCCTCGACGATATCAGAAACCGCGACCATAACGATATGACCAGAAAGCTGAACCCTCTCAGAAAAGCAGATGACGCACTGGAAGTGGACACCACGGGACTTTCCATAGAGGAAGTCATAGATCACATATTGAAGGAGATAAGATAATGGCTACAGTAAGACCCTTTAGAGCAATAAGACCGGAACCGAAATACGCATCGCAGGTGATATCGCTGCCGTACGATGTGATGAACAGACAGGAAGCAGCCCATATGGCCGCAGGAAATCCATACAGCTTTCTTCACATCTGCAGAGCCGAGATAGACCTGCCGCAGCAGGAGGACGCGTATGACAGATCCGTATACGAGAAGGCAAGGGACAACATCGCGGAGAATCTTGAAGCGGGAGTATTCGTAAAAGAGGAAAAACCTGCCCTTTACTTATACAGGCAGGTAATGGACGGACGCGTGCAGACCGGTATAGTAGGCTGTTTTTCGATAGACGAATATCAGAACAATATCATCAAAAAGCATGAGTTCACGAGAATAGAGAAGGAACAGGACAGGATAAATCATTTCGATGTATGCGATACAAACACCGAGCCTGTATTCCTGACATACAGAGACGACAAACGGATAAGGACCATAGTGGAGGGTTTTGCGGCAGGAAACGAGCCTGTCTACGATGTGACCTCCGCAGATGGTATACGTCATATCCTGTGGATCATCGATGATGATGCTGTGATATCCAGTCTCGTATCGCTGTTCGGAGAGCTCCCGGCCCTTTATATCGCCGACGGTCACCACAGGAGCGCTTCTGCGTGCAAGGTGGGACTTAAGCGTCGTGAGGAAAATCCCGGCTATACGGGAGACGAGGAATTCAATTTCTTCATGGCTGCAATATTCCCGGATAACGACCTTAAGATATTCGATTACAACAGAGTGGTAAAGGATCTCAACGGCAGCAGCGCCGATGACTTTATTGCAAAGATAAAAGATGCCGGTTTTTCCGTGGAGGACATGGGAGAGGATATCTATCATCCTGAAGCGAAGCATATCTTTTCCATGTACCTTGAGGGCAGATGGTACAAGCTGACGGCACATGAGCGTATCATCCCGGATCATGTGATAGATTCTCTCGATGTGGCTATACTGCAGAACAGTCTGCTTGAGCCGATTCTGGGGATCGAGGACCCGAGGACCGATAAGAGGATCGATTTCGTCGGAGGAATAAGAGGACTCGAAGAGCTTAAAAGACGTGCAGAAAGCGATATGAAGGTGGCTTTTGCCGTCTATCCTGTAGACGTTGACGATCTGCTCACCGTAGCTGACAACGATATGGTGATGCCGCCTAAGTCCACGTGGTTTGAGCCTAAGCTGGGAAGCGGCCTTTTCCTTCACAGCCTCAAATAAATATTGTATAGCGACTCCTTTGTATGGGAAAAATACATGCAAAGGAGTTTTTTTATGGAAGCAATGACGAAAAGCCTGAAACGGATACTGGTGATCGTTGCCGTATTGCTGCTGGCCCTCATATGCAGGCTGGCATATATACAGCTCGTAGGCGGAAGCGAATTGGCGGAGGCCACAAGGATGCAGTCGCTGATATCCCTGGAAGGAAGCAATACCCGCGGGATAATATACGACAGGAACGGCGAGGCGCTGGTGGCCGATAAGAAGCATTATATCTATATCATCAAGGCTGATGAGTTCGACGGACGTGCTAGGGCCCTCCTGAAAAGCCTCGATGCTAATGAGGTCAACGGTGACAATGACGGATATATGGTGTATTCCTCCGAAGACTATGAAAAGAGTGTCGGAAGGACGCTGATAGAGGAAAACAACGCATATATCCTGCAGGCGTCGGCCAGATACAGCAGTCATCAGCTGGCGGCGCATCTTATCGGATACGTCAACAGAGAGGACTCGTCGGGAGCTGCGGGCCTTGAGCTGATGTACGATGAACAGCTGTCGGGTCTTGACAGGCATATATATGCCGTGGCGGATGTCAAGGGTAATATAATACCCGGTCGTAGTCTTATAATAACCACCGGAAGCGAAAAGGACTCATATGTAAAGGATGGGATAAGGACGACGATAGATAAGGAGCTGCAGCAGGCTGTGGAGGATATCATAGACGATGTGTCGGAAAACTGCGCTGTAGCGGTCCTTGACAGCAGGAGCGGCGGCGTTGCGGCCATGGCATGCACACCGGGATTCGATCCCAACGATATAAGCTCCTATATGGAAAGCTCAGGGGATGAGCTGGTAAACAAGGTGACTCAGGGAGAGTACGCTCCCGGCTCGGTGTTCAAGATCGCCGTGGCAGCGGCGGCTCTGGAAAACGGCGTAGATACGGATCAGACCTTCCAATGCGACGGCAGTACCACTGTGGGGTCCCTTGAGATCGGATGTGAAACAGGCGGCGATACGGGCCATGGGACCATAACATTTGAAGATGCCTTCGCTGATTCGTGCAACAGCTTTTTTGTGAAGTTGGGACAGCAGATAGGTGCGGACAAGATCGTGGAAACGGCCGAAAAGCTCAAGCTGGGAGAAACGGCTCTGGAAGGATATCCGCAGGAAAGTCCGGGTCATCTCATGACGAAACAGGAACGATACGGCGATGCCATAGGCAATCTTTCCATAGGTCAGGGAGAGACCCTTGTGACGCCGCTGCAGATAGCCAGGATGACCAATATAATAGCAAACGGAGGAATAGACA
>JAETSS010000063.1 GCA_021769545.1 Eubacterium sp. | reverse complement strand
CGGTGACCTTTACCAACAAGGCCGCAAAGGAAATGCGCGACAGAGTCGAGAGCCTGATCGGCTCCGGCATAAACATGTGGATACTTACCTTCCATTCGGCATGTCTGAGGATATTAAGGGCACATGCGGAGGCCCTGGGATACGGACGCGATTTTGCCGTATACGACCCTACCGACCAGAAGACACTTGTCAAAAACATAATCAAGGAACTGAATATAGACGGCAAGAGGTTCACCCCGTCGTATTTTCTCGGCATCATAAGCAAATGCAAGGAGAAGCGCATCTCGGCGGGAGAATATACCCGGGTGTACGGCGACGATTTCAAGGAGAAAATCGCCGCGCAGGTCTATGCGAGGTATGAGAAGACGCTAAAGAAAAACAACGCCATGGATTTTGACGACCTGCTGCTCAACGCCGTAAGGCTCTTTGAGAAGGATGAAGCGGTGCTCCTGAAATATCAAAACAGGTTCAGATACATAATGGTGGACGAATATCAGGACACCAATCAGATACAGTACACCTTCGTCAAGATGCTGGCGGAAAGCCACGGCAACATCTGCGTAGTGGGAGACGACGACCAGTGCATATATCAGTGGAGAGGCGCCGATATCAGAAACATATTGGAATTCGAAAAGGATTTTAGAGGCGCCAAGGTGGTGAAGCTGGAACAGAACTACAGATCCACGGCAAACATCTTAGATGCAGCCCATTCCGTCATTTCCAACAACAGGGGAAGGAAGGAAAAGAAGCTGTGGACCGACCGGGAGGCCGGAAACAAGATCGTATACCACAGAGCGGAGGATGAAAAAGACGAGGCGTATTTCATATCAAGCGAGATAAACCGCATGAAGACAAGCGACAGGAAATACAGCGACTTCGCCATACTTTACAGGACCAACGCCCAGTCCAGAAATTTCGAGGAAGCTCTTTCCAGAAGGGATATCCCCTACAGGGTGCTGGGAGGCCTGAGATACTACGACAGAAAAGAGATCAAGGATATCATGTGCTATCTGCGGCTGGTCCAGAACAGGGCGGACGAACTGGCTCTCACCAGGATAATAAACGAGCCAAAGCGCGGAATAGGCGGAAAGACGCTGGACAAGTTGCGGACTCTTGCGGAGGTCAGAGGCGAGAGCCTGTTCGATACACTTCTGGACAGAGAGGTCATCAGTTCTTTTTCCTCGCGGGTGACCGCCAATATAGAAGCCTTCACGGAGCTGATAACATCATACAGCGATGAAAAGGACCATCTCAGGATTTCGGATCTGTACGACGGGATACTGGTGAGATCGGGATATCTCAAATCGCTGGAGGATCAGAACACTCTGGAGGCGGAAAGCCGCATAGAAAATCTCATGGAATTCAAATCGGTGATATACAATTACGAGAAGGAAGACCCCAACATAACACTTCCGGAGTTCATGGAAAGGATAGCGCTGCTGGCGGATGTAGACAATCACGATGCCGGGGAAAATGCTGTAGTCCTGATGACCATGCACAGCGCCAAGGGTCTGGAATTCCCGTTTGTCTTCATGCCGGGCATGGAGGACGGTCTGTTTCCGGGCTGGCGCGCATTCGACCGGGAGGACGGTCTTGAAGAGGAACGAAGGCTCTGCTATGTGGGAATAACAAGAGCCGGGGAAAGGCTGTGGATGACAAGCGCAGAGCGCAGGACACTGTACGGCAAGACGGATTATACCAGGGAGTCCCAATTTTTGCGTGAGCTGGATAAAAGGCTGATAGAGGGAGATGCTATATATGAGAAGAAGCAGAGAGACCCGAGTCAGGGAGCCTTTACCGACGGCATCACGGAAAGTGCCCCTTTCAGGCCTTTCGACCAGCTCAAATACGCAAGACAGCAGACGAAGCAGAAGGTGCAGGAGGCCGGAGTAAAGCTGGCCGCGGGAGATACGGTGTCCCATCCCAAGTTCGGGAAGGGCAGCGTCATCTCATGCACAGACATTGTGGTCGAAGTGGAATTCACCGATGGGATAAAGAAGCTGGCGCTGGGATTCGCACCGCTGAAAAAGCTGTAGCCCGGAGCCCTAAAGAAGAGGTGTGAGTATATGGATGATAAACGAAAGCTGATGGAGGAAAAGGTGGCTTTTCTCAATGAGGCCGCCAGAGTTTATTATCAGGAGAGCAATGAAATAATATCGAATCAGGAATACGACAGACTGTACGACGAGCTTGAGGCATTGGAAAAGGAAACAGGCATAGTCTTGTCCAACAGTCCGACGGTCAACGTAGGATACGAGGTGGTGAGCAGCCTGCCTAAGGAGCAGCACCCGTCGCCTATGCTGTCCCTTGACAAGACCAAGGACATAGCGGCCCTCAGAGAATGGCTGGGCGATAAGGACGGCATCATGTCCTGGAAGCTGGACGGCCTTACCATAGTCCTGACTTATGAGGACGGGCGGCTTACCAAGGCGGTGACAAGAGGCGATGGAGTCACTGGAGAGGTGATAACCAACAACGCCAGAGTTTTCGACAACATACCTGTCACGATACCCTATAAAGATACGGTGGTGGTGAGAGGCGAAGCCGTCATAAGCTATGAGGATTTCCGGAAGATAAACGATACCATAGAGGACGTGGACGCTAAATACAAGAACCCGAGAAATCTCTGCAGCGGTACCGTAAGGCAGCTCAACAACGAGATAACGGCAGGAAGACATGTAAAGTTCTTCGCCTTTTCTCTTGCGGAGGGAGCAGCTGCAGAGCTGAGACAGCAGCAGCTTGAATGGATGAAATCTCAGGGCTTTGAAACGGTGGAATACGTCAAAGTCACGGCGGAAAGCATAGAGGACGCCGTAAAGGATTTTGAGGAGAGGATCGCTGACTTTCCGCTGCCCTCCGACGGACTCGTATTGGTATTTGACGATATAGAGTACGGAAGGTCCCTGGGAAGTACGGCGAAATTCCCGAGGGATTCCATCGCATTCAAGTGGAAGGACGAGATGAAGGAAACGCATCTTAAGGAGATACTGTGGAATGCTTCGAGAACGGGACTCATCAATCCGATAGCGGTATTTGAGCCTGTGGAGCTTGAAGGAACCACCGTCAGCAGGGCCTCGGTGCACAATCTCAGCATAGTCAGGGAGCTGGCGCTGGGAGAGGGAGATGAGATAAAGGTATACAAGGCCAACATGATAATACCTCAGATCGCCGAGAATCTCACGAAAAGCGCCACGGTGCAGCCGCCGGGCAAATGTCCCGTATGCGACGGCATCACCGAGATAAGAAGCGAAAACGGCGTGGAGACGCTCCACTGTCCGAACCCGGACTGTCCTGCCAAGAGGATAAAATCCTTCACCCATTTCGTCAGCAGGAACGCCATGAACATAGAAGGTCTTTCGGAAGCGACTCTTGAGAAATTCGTAGACGAAGGCATGGTAAGAGAATTTGCCGATCTGTTTGAGCTGGAGAAGTGGCGGGATCGGATAGTCACCATGGAGGGCTTCGGAGAAAAATCCTTCGAAAACCTGCTCAAGGCTGCGGAAAAGGCTGCCGAGACGACTCCGGCAAGGCTGCTTTTCAGTCTGGGAATCCCCAATATAGGAGTCGCCAATGCAAAAATGATAGCCAAGGAATGCAGAAACGACTGGAACAGGATATGCAGTCTCACGGAGGCAGAACTTGTAGAGATAGACGGCGTCGGAGACGTCATGGCAAAGGCCTACGTGGAGTTTTTCCGGGATGAGGAAAAGCGGCGTATAATAGACGACCTGATGCCGAAGCTTACGCTGGATCAGTCCTTTGAGGAAAGCGGAGGCGGCCTTGCGGGACTTACATTTGTGATAACCGGTAAGGTACATCATTTTGAAAACAGAGACAAGGTCAAGGAAGCCATAGAGAGGGCCGGAGGCAAGACGGCATCCTCCGTCAGCAGCAAGACCAGCTATCTGATAAACAATGATATTTCGTCGGGCTCCTCCAAGAACAGGAAGGCCAAGGAGCTTGGCGTACCGATAATAACGGAAGAAGATTTTCTGAAGATGATACAATAGCGATAGATACGATGATGGAAGGTGAAAAAAATGCTTAGCACAGGGAAATTAGACAGCGATTTATTGAAGTCACTTGTATTCGATAAGATAACCTACAGGAGCGATGAGGTCAAGGTAAGACCGGGGATCGGTGAGGACTGCGCGGTGATGGATTTCGGACAGTACGAATGCGTCATGTCGACGGATCCCATCACATCGGCTATAAGCGATATAGGAAGACTGGCTATCCACATCACATGCAACGATATAGCCTCCAACGGAGTGCAGCCGCTGGGCATAATGCTGGCGGTGATGCTTCCAGAGGGAACCACTGAGGATGACGTGGCACATATCATGGGTCAGGCGGCCGAAACAGCGGGGAGCCTGGGTGTGGAGATCATAGGAGGTCATACGGAAATCACTCCTGCCGTAAAGCAGCCGGTCATCGTTTCCACAGCCATAGGAAAGACTCTCTCGGGGGCTTCACAAAGCGGAGGTGACATGGCGCCGGGAGATTACATAATGGTCAGCAAGTCGGTAGGTCTTGAAGGCAGCGGCATCATAGCCTGTGACTTTGAGGAACAGCTTAAAGGTGTGCTTACGGAGGAAGAGATGGCGAGAGCCAAGTCGTTTCTCGACATGGTAAGCGTGGTGGCGGAAGGAGTTGCCGCGGGAACTGTGGGTACTCACGGTATGCACGACATCACCGAGGGCGGCATCATGGGAGCTATATGGGAGATGTGTCAGATATCACATAGGGGCGCGCAGATCTGGGAGGACGATATCCCTATGGAACCGGAGGTCAGGAAGATCTGTCAGCATTTTGACATAAATCCTATGCGTCTCATATCCAGCGGAGCCATGGTGATAGTTGTACCGGCAGAGAAAAAGGAAGAAATGCTTGATGCCATGGAAAGGGCAGGCGTCGCCTGCAGCATCGTAGGCAGGATAGAAGAGGAGAGCTTCGGTATAAAGAGGATATCGAAAGGCGAGACCTTCGACGTTGAGCCGCCTTATGCCGATGAAATATATAAGGTAGTGGGAAGGTAAACCTCACTAAAAGCCTTGACGCGAGTTGATAAAGATAATATAATTATATAGATAAATTGCCTTTTGATGGTTCCGCTTGCATGGTTTGGGTCCTGCGCAATAGGACACCGTGAACCTTGTCAGGTCCGGAAGGAAGCAGCAATAAGCGGAGGCTCTTATGTGCCGCAGATCAGCCTTCTCCTACGCCTGCGGAACTTTCAAAGGGCAATTTATATTTTGCCCGGGAAGACCCGGGATGCCGGGCTTTACAAGACCGGAGCACCTGAAAGGAACGAGCATGTATACAGCATTGTACAGAGCTTACCGCCCGGAGGTATTCGATGAGATACTGGGGCAGGAGCACATCGTAAGAATTTTAAAAAACCAGATAGCTACGGACAGTACGAGTCATGCTTACCTGTTTTGCGGCACGAGAGGAACGGGAAAGACCACTACGGCCAGGATACTGGCAAAGGGCCTCAACTGCATTTCGGAGGAAGGCGGAAGACCATGCGGCAAGTGCAGCGTCTGCATGAGCATCAAGGAAGGCACTTATCTGGATGTCGTGGAGATAGATGCGGCGTCCAACAACGGAGTGGACAATATCAGAGAGCTGCGTGAAAGCGTCAAGTATCCTCCGGCAGTGGGACGGAAAAAAGTCTATATAATAGACGAGGTCCATATGCTTTCGTCCGGAGCATTCAACGCACTCCTCAAGACGCTTGAGGAACCGCCGGAATACGTCGTGTTCATATTGGCAACTACGGAGCCGCAGAAGCTGCCATCTACCATATTGTCCAGATGTATGAGACTGGATTTCAGGAGAGTTCCCGAGTCGGTCCTTATAAGGGGGATGTCGGAGATATGCGGGAAAAGAGCCATAGACGTTTCGGAGGATGCTCTCAGGATAATAGCCGCCAATGCCGACGGATCGGTCAGAGACGGACTGAGCATACTGGATCAGTGCATATCGGGAGGAGATACGAGGATCGAAGCGAAGGATGTTCTTGAATTTCTGGGGGCATCGGGCGAAGAGACTTTTGTTGAGCTTACCGACCTTGTAAGGCGCAGGAAGACGGCAGATGCCCTTGTTCTGGCTGCAGATGTCCTTTCCGACGGAAAAGACGTGCGTCAGTTCATGAGAGACTGGGTGAACCATTACAGGAATCTGCTGATGACAAAGTTCATAAGAAATCCACAGGACGTCATCAACATGTCGGTGGAAAATATAGAACGCATAAGGAAACAGAGCGACAGCATAGAGCTGGCTGACATAAACAGAGGGATACTGGAGCTTTCAAGGACCATGAGGGAAGCCAGGTGGTCGACTCAGCCAAGGATACTTCTGGAGCTTGCCATCGTGAAGCTTTCCACGGATATGCAGAGCGTGCCGGTACAGGTACAGGCCCCTGTGACGAAGCAGGCGGTATCGCCTGCAGGATATGCAGAGTATCATAGGGAAGCTGCGGCGGTAGCGGCAGATATGTCAGAGGGACATGAAGTGCCCGTTAAGGAGCCGGATATGAGGCAGGCCGTGGAAGATGCAAGCGTTGCTGCTGACAAAACTGCAGAGACATCTTCGGAGGATGCGGAGCGGAAGCAGCCGGAGCCGACATACGATCTCGAGGAAATATGGAACGCCGTATTCAGAGAGGGAGAAGCAGCCAAGGGCAGCTTTTATATAATAGGAAGCGGCGGAAGGCTGACGGAGATCGGTGAAAATGATTTTACCGTGAAGGTCAGCTCCGAGCTGGTGAGGAAGCATGCGGAAAATAACAGATCGCTTCTGGAGGACCTTATGGAAAAGCATACGGGATCAAGACGCATGATGAAGCTGGTGCTTGAAGGCGGCAGTATGCCGGGCAAAGAGAAGACCGTTGAGGAAATAGCCAGGGAAGCGGAAGATGTACTTGGCGTAAATATAGAGATAGAGTAAATATAATTTGGAGGAAGAACTATGGGAAAAGGAATGAGAGCAGGCAAGAAGCCAAAGGCACCGGGAATGGGAAACATGCAGAAGCAGATGCAGCAGATGCAGGCGATGCAGCGCAAGATGGATGAGCTTCAGGCGGAGATAAACGAAATGGAAGCGTCTGCCACATCAGGCGGCGGAGCCGTTACCGTCACAGTTACCGGGAAAAAGGAAATAAAGGACATACAGATCAAGCCCGAGGTAGTGGATCCGGACGATATCGAAATGCTCCAGGATCTCATC
>JAETSS010000062.1 GCA_021769545.1 Eubacterium sp. | reverse complement strand
CTGCGCCCGCAACGAAGGCCTTGCCTTCGCCCGTAAGTATAACGATCTGCGCCTCAGGATCGTCGGCGATCTGTTCGAATACGGTTTTCAGCTCTCCCAGAACTTCCGCCGAAAGCGCATTCATTGCTTTGGGCCTGCTGATGGTGACATAGGCGATGCCATCCTTCATTTCATACTTCAATGTCTCAAACATAACGATTTCCCTTCCTTACTTAAAATACTTACAAAAATAACTTATTTCACAATATTAGACCTCGAAAACATGTTTGTCAATATGCATCACTGCTGCCAGAACATACCTGATGAAGAATTTATCACATTGTATTATAATAGTCACTGTGGTACAGTAAAAAAAGAAAAACATACTGTATACATAGCATAAATGCTTCTTGACAGAAATCATTATATGCCATAGAATAGTTAAGTGATTGTAAGCAAATTTTAAATGGAAAGTTTAGGAGGATAAACGATGGATTTTAAATTATCAAAGACACATTTGCTTCAGCAGGAAATGTATCGCAGATTTGCTGAAAATGAAGTAAAACCATTGGCAGAAGAAATGGATGAAACAGAAGTTTACAACCAGGAACTGCTTGCAAAGATGCACAAATACGGACTCATGGGAATCCCTTACTCAAAGGAATACGGCGGAGTAGGCGGAGATTACCTCAGCTATGCACTTTGCATGGAAGAAGTTTCCAAAGTTGACGGAAGTACAGGTATCACCATTTCCGTACATACTTCACTTTGCTGCTCATGCATCGACTCATTCGGTACAGAAGAACAGAAGCAGACTTTCTTAAGACCTCTTATCGACGGTTCAAAGACTGGATGCTACGGACTGACTGAGCCAAACGCAGGATCAGACGCAGCAGGACAGCAGACACAGGCTGATTATGACGAAGCTACTGATGAATACATCATCAACGGCGGAAAGATCTTTACAACTAACTCAGGCTTCGCAGATACTTGCATCGTATTCGCATTAACAGACAAGAGCCTGGGAACAAAGGGAATTTCAGCATTCATAGTTCCTCTTAAGGACGAAGAAGGCAACAGAACTCCTGGAGTAACAGTAAGTGAAAACATCAAGAGAATGGGTATCAGAGCAGCATCAAACTGCGAAGTTTCATATGAAAACGTAAGAGTACCTGCATCAAACAGATTAGGTAAAGAAGGACAGGGCTTCAAGATCGCTATGAAGGCTCTCGACGGCGGAAGAATCGGTATCGCTGCACAGGCAGTAGGTCTGGCTCAGGGCGCTTTAAACGAAGCTCTTGCATATGCAAAGGAAAGAAAGCAGTTCGGAAGACCTATCACTGCATTCCAGAACACTCAGTTCAGATTAGCTGATATGCAGACTAAGATCGACGCAGCAAGACTTCTCACTTGGAGAGCTGCATCAATCAAGGATGCTGGTGAAAACTACGGTCCGGCAGCTGCTATGGCTAAGTTATTTGCTTCAGATGTAGCTAACCAGGTGTGCAGAGAAGCTGTACAGCTCATGGGCGGTTACGGATACTGCAGAGAATATCCTGTAGAAAGAGCATTAAGAGATGCTAAGATCACAGAGATATACGAAGGAACATCAGAAGTTATGAAGATGGTAATTTCAGGATCAATGAAATTAAAGTAGTAGTGTGAAGGGAGAATATTAACGATGAAAATAGTAGTTTGCATAAAGCAGGTTCCGGACACAAACGAAGTTAAGCTGGATCCTAAAACTAATAGATTAATAAGAGACGGCGTTCCAAGCATCATCAACCATGACGATAAGTCAGGTATCGAAGCTGCACTTCAGTTAAAAGAGAAGGTTGGCGGAACAGTAACAGTTGTCTGCATGGGACCTCCACAGGCTGACGTTGCTTTAAGAGAAGCACTGGCAATGGGTTGTGATGAAGCATATCTGTTATCAGCAAGAGAATTCGGTGGATCCGATACTTGCGCAACAGCAATCATCATCTCAACTGCTCTTAAGAAGATCGGTTACGATGTAGTAATCACAGGAAGACAGGCTATCGACGGAGATACTGCACAGGTTGGTCCTCAGATCGCAGAAAACCTTGGAATTCCACAGGTATCATATACAGAACAGATCGATGTAAGCGAAGATGCACTTACTGTTAAGAGACAGTATGAAGACAGATATCACATCCTCGAGGTAAAGACTCCTTGCCTGTTGACAGCATTACAGGAGTTAGCTGAGCCTAGATACATGCATGCCGGCGGAATCGTTGACGCTTATGAAAAGGACATCACCGTTTGGGGATTTGATGATTTAAAAGACGACTTGAACCCAGATCACATCGGACTGAACGGATCACCTACAAAGGTTGTAACATCATTCGGTAAAATGGCTAAGGGCGCTGGCACTAAGTTAGAAGTAACACCTGACGAAGCTGTAGAAGCGATCATAGCTAAGATGGAAGAAAGACACATTATTTAGTGGGGAGGAGTTGTTAAAATGAGCAAAGATTTATATGTAATAGCAGAGCAGAGAGACGGCGTTATCGCTAAGGTTACTCTGGAACTGCTGGGCGAAGCTACGAAATTAGCAGCAGATCTCGGTGAGAAGGTTGTTGGAGTTCTCATGGGAGATCAGATCAAGGACAAAGCACAGGAAATGATCGAAGCAGGCGCTGACAGCGTTATAGTAGTAGACGATCCTATGCTGGCTGAATATGTAACAGAACCATATGCAAAGGCATTAACTGCAATAATCAAGAACTACGATCCTAACATCGTATTATTCGGTGCTACTTCGATCGGTAGAGACTTAGCTCCAAGAGTAGCTGCAAGAATCCACACAGGACTTACTGCAGACTGTACTCACCTGGACATCGATATGAACAAGTACTTCGAGTTCTTACACGCTACATCAACTGCAGATACAGCTTCAATCGAAAAGAGACTCGGCATGGACGACAAGACTCTTAAGATGACAAGACCTGCATTCGGTGGTAACGTAATGGCTACTATCAGATGTGCTGATTACAGACCGCAGATGGCAACAGTAAGACCTGGAGTAATGAAGAAGTTAGCTCCGCAGGTTGGCAAGCAGGGAACTGTTGAAGAATTCAAGGTTGAATTCACACCTGAAGACATGAACGTAACGATCAAGGAAGTTGTTAAGCAGACTCACAAGGCTGTAGATATTACAGAAGCTAAGGTTCTGGTATCCGGCGGAAGAGGTATCGGATCACCTGATTTCTACGATGAATTACAGAAGGTTGCTGACTTACTTGGCGGCGAAATTTCATCATCAAGAGCTAACGTTGATGCTGGTTGGATCGCTAAGGACAGACAGGTTGGTCAGACAGGTAAAACAGTTAGACCTGAACTGTACATGGCTTGCGGTATTTCCGGAGCTATCCAGCACATCGCAGGTATGGAAAACTCAGAATGCGTAATCGCTATCAACAAGAACGATTCAGCAGCTATCTTCGAAGTAGCTGACTTAGGTATCGTTGGCGACGTTAAGGTTATCATTCCTAAGCTGCAGGATGCTCTTGCTAAGTACAAGGCTGAAAACTAATTCTATACATATAGAATGATATTAAGTTTAAACGATCAGAGGATGTGTTTCGGGAGCTCAGCGCTTCCGGGGCACAGCCTCTTTTGTTTACGATCAGAAAGCATTTTAAGGAGGACGAGAAGGAATGATACAGGATATTGCACCACACAGCTTGAACAATGCCTTTGCATCGGCGGAACCACAGGCAGACAGCATAGTTTTTTGTTTTAAAAAAGGCAATGTGCTGGTATGCAATGAAGTCGATGAAAAGGAAAGCGGTGAGGCGGTGCTTCCCACTGTGGAAACGCTGCAAAAGTACTGCGGTGATATAAGAGAAAGGGTAGTGTATGCTTTTTCTGTCGATGACATACCTATGTTCCTGCTGCCATGGTATGATATGACGGAGGAGCTGCCTGAGAGCATGGAGTATGTGAATATACGCAGTCTGTATAAGGGAGACGGCAGATGGAGAGCCTTCGCAGCAGTGACGGCAAACCATCTCAACCATTGGTACAGAGAGCACCGCTACTGCGGATGCTGCGTAAATCAGGCGGAGCATTCACTGAAGGAGCGTGCTATGATATGTCCCGAATGCGGGAACATCCAGTTCCCACGCATTTCTCCCGTGATAATGGCAGCGGTGACAGATGGCGACAGATTGCTTGTAACGCGGTATGCAGGCAGGGAATACAAGGGACTGGCATTGATTGCAGGCTTTGTTGAGATCGGCGAATCCATAGAAGGCGCTCTTGAACGCGAGGTGATGGAAGAGGTTGGTCTTAAGGTAAAGAATCTCAGATATTTCGGAAGTCAGCCGTGGGGATTTTCGGATTCCGTGATATCCGGATTTTTCGCAGAGCTGGATGGAAACAGCAGTATAAGGATGGACAGAGATGAGCTGTCTGAGGCTGTATGGCTTTCAAGAGACGAGATCCCGCCGCAGAATACCGATATAAGCATTACGGCAACCATGATAGAAGCTTTCCGTACAGGGAAGATATGAGATATGGATAATTTTCACCGACATCATCGATCTGATGAAATGATCGGTGAAATTTTTTTTGCGGTGTTCACCGATAACCGTTGACTATACACAGTGACCGGTGAACATTCAGTCTTTTTTCACCGACTGTCGTGGGAAATACATATCTTTCGGTGAATGATAGATCTTATAACCGGAGAAAAAAACTGCAATTATCGGTAACGATTCACCGATACAGAAGTTCATTTTTAGTTACCGGTGAAATTGATAGTAGGTGCTTCAACGGTGATCCTACAATTAGTGGTTTTATCGGTGAAAAAAAGTGCGGGGAGCCTACAGCCCCTCGCACATTTCCGCTACCTTAAGCATGATAGCGCATTCTATCCTCTTTTTATGGAGCTGACATCCCAGATCGTATACGCCCGTTATGGAGCCCGTCGTGTGATATGCGTTGGCTGCACATCCGCCACTGCAGTAAAGCTTGGCGAAGCAGTCCGCGCACTCTTTGTGGGAATATACGTTGCAGCCCTTGAATTCGCTGCATATATCACCATTGGTGATCCCGTCGTATATGTTTCCCAGCAGGAATTTTTCTTCCCCTACGAACTGATGACATGGATAAAGATCGCCGGTAGGCGTTACAGCCACGTATTCCGTGCCTACACCGCATCCGGAGATACGCTTTACTATACAAGGGCCTCCCGTAAGGTCTATCATGTAGTGATAGAAGGTGAAATCGCGGCCTTTGCCCTCGCGCTTTCGTTCAAGCATCTCACATGCCAGTCTTTCGTATTCCGAAAGAAGCTTCGGTACGTCGGATTCCTTCAATGCGTAAGGGGCATCGGCAGGAGCTACCACAGGCTCGATGGAAAGCTCTTTGAAGCCCAGATCTGCCATGTGCAGCACATCGCTGGCAAAATCCGTATTGTAATGGGTATATGTCCCTCTCATGTAGTAATCCTTCTGACCTCTTGATTCGGCAAGCTTTTTGAAGGCAGGCAGGATCATATCGTAGGTGCCGCTGTGATCCTTTGTCTGTCTCATTTTATCGTTGACGCATTTTCTGCCGTCGAGACTGAGGACCACGTTGCCCATCTCCCTGTTGGCGAACTCTATGACTTCGTCATCCAGCAGGACTCCGTTGGTAGTCAGCGTGAACCTGAAATTCTTATCATGTGTCTTTTCCAGAGAACGGCCGTATGCCACAAGCTGTTTCACTACATCGAAGTTGAGCAGCGGTTCCCCTCCGAAAAAGTCCACCTCGAGATTACGGCGCGTACCTGAATTTTCCACAAGCCAGTCCAGCGCTCTTTTTCCCACCTCATAGCTCATGATAGCCTGCTCGCCGTGGTATTCGCCCTCGCCTGCGAAGCAGTATCCGCATGTCATGTTGCATGCGTGTGCCACATGGAGACAGATGGCCTTTACGACGGACTGCCTTTCCTTGAAAAGATCCGCCTGACCTGCAAAGAGATCCTCGGTAAAGAGCTTGTGTTCCTTTTTCAGAGTATCTATATCGTCGATGGTCTCTCTGACTTCCTCAGGCGATATCCCGTGGCGCTCTGTTATGATGGAAATGATGTCTTCGACAAGGGTGTTTTCATATAGTTCTATTATATCGTAGGCTATATCGTCGACGGTATGTACCGACCCGCTCTCGGAGTCGAGAACGATATTGTAGCCGTTCAGCTTATATTGATGTACCATTGGTATTCCTTTCGTATATGATGTATGTTATCCGGGTGTTTCAAACAAGAAAATAGCTGCACCTGAAACTAGATGCAGCAGTTAATATCAAGTGTACAGTATCGACCGGGCGATGCTGCTAGTTCTTGCATTTTTCACACTGCTGGTTAGCAACGCTGCAAGAAGTTTTGCTTGCGGACTGACATGAAGTCTGGCATTCGCCGCAGCCACCTGTCTTAGCGGATTTTTCAAGATCACGTGATACTAAAGTCTTAATTCTTTTCACTTGTGGTTCCACCTTTCTATTAATAATTTATGTTATCGCTATTTGCCATGATATCATATTTTGTATGGATTGTAAAGCGGGTGAAAGTCTGATAATATATTAATTATGAATGGTAAAAAGGAAATACGAAGCGAAATATTGAAAATACGAAAAGCGATGTGTGAAGATGAGGTCCGGGAGCTTTCCCGGGCAATATGCGACAGGGTGTGCGGCACGGAGGAATACACAAGAGCGGAGTCCCTATGTCTTTACATGCCCATAAACAACGAGGTCGACGTGACATACATGATGGATGCGGCGGATCGGGATGGAAAGCGCATCTGGCTGCCTCGCGTCACAGGCAGAAGGATGGAATTCTGCTCATATGAGAAAGGAAAGCTGCTGGTTGCGGGAGCCTTCGGGATCCCGGAGCCGGATTCGCAGAAGCGGCTGGAACCTGACGGTAATACTCTGGTGATAATGCCGGGAGCCGTGTTTTCGGAAAAGCGGGACAGGATAGGCTATGGCGGTGGCTATTACGATGTGTTTCTGCATGATAATCCTCAGTGCATGACGGTGGCCGTATGCTATAATTTTCAGATATTGCCGGAGCTGCCGGCGGAGGAGCACGATATAAAGCCTGATGTGATAGTGAGCAGCAGACGGATATTGAGATAAAGGACAGGTGTGAGCATGAAGGAGCAATACATAAGAGAACTGATGGAGCAGGTGAAAAGCGGCAGCGTTACGGTAGACGAGGCATGCGTGAGGCTTAAAGATCTGCCCTTT
>JAETSS010000061.1 GCA_021769545.1 Eubacterium sp. | reverse complement strand
GATTTCCGCCGGGCTGCTGGGACTCGACAGCGTAAGTCAGGACGACAGGTACAGGCAGCTGCTTGACAGATTATTCAGCGGCGGGAGAACGGACGGATCATCGGGCGGGAGAACGTCGGTGGTACCGGCAGGCGGCAATATGATGATCGATCTTTCTTCATGGTACAAGACGACGCTGGCGCCTAAGATAGCCTTCCTCGAGGAAGCCATCAACGAGACCCGGGAAATAACCTTTACATATTATTCTCCCAAGGGCGAGCAGCAAAGGCGGGCGGAACCGTATCTTCTGATTTTTCGCTGGTCATCGTGGTATCTGTGGGGCTTCTGTCTTGACCGCAGCGATTTCAGGATGTTCAAGCTCAACAGGATGGAGGATCTGAAAGCATCGGGCAGGAGCTTTCAAAAGCGGCAGGTCACGCTTCCCGATCCGGCCCCTGACAGTGCTTTTCCAAATACCTTCGAGGCAAAGGTGCTGGTGGAGCCTGAGATGAAGTGGCGGCTCATAGAAGAATTCGGAAGGGAAAGCTTCTGTGAACGGGAAGACGGAAGGCTGTTGTTTTACTTCGGTTTCCATGACAGGGAAAACCTGTTTAGCTGGGTGATGAGCTTCGGAGACAAAGCGGAGCTTCTGGAGCCGGAAGCGATGCGGGAGGAATTTCGTATTTTCATCGAGAATATATGCAGAAGATATACATGTAAAAATGGAACATGACATATAGCTGTCGTGTTTTCTGTGGTATGATGTTTTCATACCGGTTAAAGGAGGTAGAAGCAAATGGCATTTGATTATAAAAAGGAATACAAGGAATTCTATATGCCGCCGAAAAAGCCCGGCATCATCGAGATACCGGCGATGGATTTCGTGGCGGTAAGAGGCATGGGCGATCCCAACGAAGAAGGCGGGGCATACAAGGAAGCCATAGGCATATTGTACGCCATAGCCTTTACGATAAAAATGAGCTATAAGGGCGATCATCGCATCGACGGATATTTTCAGTATGTAGTGCCGCCGCTGGAGGGGCTGTGGATGCAGGATGGCGGAGGAGCCATAGACTATACGAGAAAGGAAGGCTTCAAGTGGATATCTATGATAAGACTGCCGGAATTCGTGACGAAGGATGTCTTCGACTGGGCAGTGAAGGAAGCCGGTGAAAAGAAGCAGAAGGACTTTTCTGCGGCGGAGTTTTTCACCTATGACGAGGGCCTGTGCGTCCAATGCATGCATATGGGGCCTTACGACGATGAACCGGAGACGCTGGCGGCCATGGACGCCTTTGCCGAAAGCTGCGGATACGAGACCGATTTTTCCGACACGAGGATGCATCACGAGGTCTATCTCAGCGATCCGAGACGATGCAGTCCGAAGAATCTACGTACCGTAGTAAGGCATCCGGTGAAGAGCATAAAATAAAGGAGGAAATATCATGTCCAGCAGCAAGGAATACGTTGGCTTCGTCATGGATCAGCTTGATCACCTTGAAGGGATCAGAAACCGTGCCATGATGGGAGAATATGTGGTTTATTATCGCGATAAAGTAGTAGCGGGGATATACGATGATCGCTTTCTCGTGAAAGCGACGGCCTCCGCAAGGGAAATGTTCCCGGACGGACCTTTTGAGATCCCTTATGAAGGTGCCAAGGAGATGCTCCTTGCCGATATCGAGGACAGGCAGGCCATGAAGGAGCTGCTGGATGCGGTATGGGAAGAGGTGCCGGCTCCAAAACCCAGAAAGAAAAAAGGCGTGAAGCGTAAGGCGAAATGAAAGAGGGGAGAGAAAAATGGAGATCATTACATTGACAAAGGAAAACCTGGAGAGGGAGCACATATGCTGCGCCATAGCAAATAATAAGGATTGTCAGGTGCTTTCAAAAAAGGCTTGGCTGGCGGACAGGCTCGATGAAGGCCTTGTGTTCAAGAAAGGCAACGTTCGCGGAAAGTGCTTTATCGAATACATCCCCGCGGAAAACGCATGGGTGCCTGTGGAGGCAGAGGGATATATGTATATCGACTGTCTGTGGGTCTCGGGAAAATATAAGGGACAGGGCTATTCCAACATGCTTCTGGACGAATGCATCAGAGACAGCATGGAAAAAGGGCGCAGAGGACTTGTGACACTTTCCTCCGATAAAAAGAGGGGGTTTCTTTCCGACCCCGGATATCTTGCATACAAGGGCTTTCGGACTGCCGACACGGTGGAGCCCTATTTCAAGCTCATGTATCTGCCCTTTGACGAAAATGACGATGCAGACGAGCATGTACCTAGGTTCAGACAGCAGGCGAAAGAACCCCGCGTAGAAAACGGCGGCTTTACACTTTACTATACGGCACAGTGTCCCTTTACGGCAAAATACGTTCCTGTTCTTGAGCAGACGGCGGCAGAAAAGGGACTGCCTTTGAAAACAATAAAGCTGGAAAGTCGGGAGGATGCCCGCAATGCCCCGACTCCTTTTACCACCTACAGCCTGTTTTACAACGGAGCTTTCCTGACCAACGAGATACTGTCGGTAAAGAAGTTCGAGAAAATCGTAAGTTCTCTGTAGATAATTTTCCGTCGGATAATGCAATAAATCGTATTATTTTGTCATTTAAGGTGGTAAAATGGATATACGATAATTTATGTAGTGCGTTTGACGATTAGGAGGAACGAGAATGAAGAAAAGAATCAAAGCGCTGGCTCTGACGGTTGCTATGGCCGTTATCATGACGATGTCACTGTCGGGCTGCGGGGATATAGACCCTGCGGGACTGGTTAAAGCGAACCTGGATTATCTATGTACGGGGGAAATAACCGATGAGCTTCTTGAGCAGGCCACCGACCAGAGCGAGGAAGATCTGAAAAAGCTTTATAGCGAAGATCTCAATGAGACCGTAGATCTTTTTATCGACGAACTCGACTGTGAAGAATATGCGACGGATGAGAAGCGTGCAGTAGTCGAGGATTTTATCAAGAAGGCTATGCTTAAGGCCAAGTATGAGGTCAAAGAGGAGTACACGGAAGAGGACGGAGTTTACTATGTGACGGTAGTCGTATATCCGATGGATTTCCTGCAGAAAGCCAACGATTATATCGACGGAGAGTACACTGAGAAGTGGACGCAGCAGATCAGCAGCGGTGCATATACATATACTACCGACGAACAGCTTGCCGTAGATATGTATGATGATTTATTCGATTATTTAATGAAGGCTGTCGATGAGACAGGCTATCTGGATGGCGTAGAGATGATCGTTGCAGTTGAAGAGGTAGATGGAGTATATTCGGCTAATGAGGACGATCTCGGTGCAGTCGTTGAAGAAATGATGGCAGAATAGAAAGAACAGGACCGGCATCTGAATATGATATACAAAACCGGATCAGGGCATTGGTGTTTATGACCTTGGTCCGGTTTTTTGGTTGATCTTATAATCGAACGGGATTTTTCTTAAGTATATATACGCACATGATGCATGTGATGATCTCTGCAGCGGGGAATGCCAGCCATACGCCGGTCATACCGATGAAACGCGTGAACAGCCACATACAGGCGAGAAGCGCGATGAGCTGACGCATGAGGTTGATCAGAACGCTGTGCTTTATCTTGCCCACGGACTGCATATAGGATGCTGCCATTGTGGCAAAGCCGTTGAAGACATAGCTGGTGGCCATGATCCTTAGAGCGGGGATGCCCAGCGCCAGCATATCGTCGGAGGCCATGAATATTTTCAGTATCTGGGCAGGGAATACGGAAAGCAGCAGTGCTCCCGCACCCATCATGATCACGGCGATGACGGTACCGCAGTGAAAGGCTTTTTGCAGCCGCTGCCTGTTCTTTGCACCGAAGTTGAAGCTCATGACAGGGATGCAGCCCTGTATAAGTCCGTTTACCGTCATGACCACCATCTGCTGGGCTTTGAAATATGCGCCGAAAAACGCGACGGCAGTCGTCGAGTAAGCGATGAGAAAAATATTTGCGAAGGTCACCATGAAGGCGCCCAGTGCATTCATGATAAAGGAAGGAGTTCCCAGCTGGAAGATCTCCTTGAATATGTCCATATCCAGCTTGAAGCCCCTGGTTTTGATGCGCACCTTCTGTTTTGTGAAAATAAGCACGTAAAATGCCAGCAGCATCGAAAGGGTGTAGCCCAGAACGGTTGAAACAGCGGCGCCCCTGATGCCCATTTCCGGGAAGGGACCCACTCCGAAGATCAGCATCGGATCAAGCACGAAATTCAATACTACACCGGCTATTTGAAAACCCATGGGCGCCAGCATATTCCCGGTACCCTGAATGATCTTCTGGATGGCGATATGTACCATATTGGGGATCTGCATGAAGGCGCATACCGTCATATAGTCGATACACAGTCCGTATATCCGCGGATCGTCGATGAAGGCTGTAAAATAAGGCTTGAGCACCAGAAGACCGACGATATTCAGAAATATCCCGAAGACGAAGGACAGTATCAGTCCATGGGAGACCGTGCTGTCGGCGGCATCCTGATCTTTTTTGCCGAGATATCTGGCTATCAGAACGTTGATACCCACGCCCGTACCTATGGAAAAGGCCAGCATCAGCGTCGTCAGCGGAAATGACAGAGAGACTGCTGTCAGCGCGTCCTCACTTATCCACGATACGAATATACAGTCGACGAAATTGTACGTATACTGCATGAACATGGAAAACAGCGGCGGGAGCGACATATTGAATATCAATGGCAGTATGGGCTTTGTTTCCATTTTGTTGAGCTCGGTAGTCATCTGTGTGTTTCTCCTGATCTTGTAGTTAACTAATGGATGCATTATAACAAAAATACGGCGGAAAGTGAAGACTCGGACCGTATGATGATTATTATTGTATTATTATACATATGATGTAAAATAAAGTGGAGCGCCGATCTGTGCGCGATGGAACAAGAGGTGAAAGATGAAGATAACAATAATACACGGACAGAGTCATAAGGGCTCTACCTATCATATAGCGAGGATGCTTTCGGGAAAGCTTGGAGGGGAGGTCACGGAATTCTTTCTGCCAAAAGACTTCGGATCTTTCTGCGTAGGATGTACGGCATGCTTTGAAAAATCGGAAAAGCTATGTCCCCATTATGAAAAACTTCAACCAATAACTGCAGCTCTGGATGATGCCGATGTGATAATACTGGCAAGCCCGGTGTATGTATATCATGCTACGGGTGCTATGAAGACGCTGTTGGATCACTACGGCTATCGCTGGATGGTACATCGTCCCGAGGAAAAGATGTTCGGAAAGCAGGCTGTCTGCATTTCGACGGCGGCGGGGGCAGGGATGAAAAGTACCAACAAGGATATGGCAGACAGCCTATTCTTCTGGGGAATATCAAGGATATATAAGTTCGGCATCGGTGTGGCAGCCGTGTCATGGGACGCTGTCAGTGCGAAGAAAAAACAGCGTATCGAGAAGGAGACCTCCGCCATTGCCGAAAGGATAATCAGAAACAGCGGAAACATGAGACCGTCCATAAAGACGAGAGTGTTTTTCAATGTCATGAGGATGCTCCACAGGAAGGGATGGAATGAAGCGGATGTCGAGTATTGGAATGAAAAAGGTTGGGACGGTCATGACCGCCCATGGAAGAATTGATGTGGATATGTTTCTTTGACCGGGATTTGCGCCGGTTGCCTGTCGCATTTCTCCATTTTCTGAATGATAACTGATTTTTGATGGAGAAATTTTGAGTTATGTAAACCATAATATGGCGGAATTAGGCATGGAAAGGCTCGGGGAGGCTGTTTTTTGCTGTGTTATAGGCATTTTTACCGGGGATATCAGCGCATATTTCACGTTTTTGATGGTTGCCGGTGGAGTTTTCTCCATGATTTTATATAAAGTCGATTATTTATGGAGAAGGGTCGTGGGTGAGGTTTACATAATGCCCATACAATGCCTGCAGAGTGGCGGCAGGAGCTGTAAGAAATTATTTTTATATACATATTTTGAAATTTGACCAACCTGACTAGCCTGACTTCGCAGGAGTAACTGCCGGGAATCCTATTTGTCATAGTTGTATCGATCACTAAGCTCACGCACCAGCTCCACCAGCGGAAGTATAGCCCTGCGGTCGGTGAAATCCACACGCTTTCCATATGTATCCAGAAGATATCTGTCTTCCTGACGCAGATCCTTTTCATCTTTTTTCAGCAGCGCTTTGCGCAGCATGGACATCATGGCCCGGTGGACGATGCTGAGGCGGGAATAATCTATGCCGCCGCGGAAGTGGAAAAGATGTACGCGTTGGCGGAGTCCGACCGGAAGTACGTTTGAGAGGGCTTTTCTGATATGGCTGACGTTTTCCGGGTCATCCGGATCGGCGAGTCCGCATGTAAAGATAATGACATTCTTGTCAGCCAGAAGTTCGCAGTTTTTTATAAGTAGCTTGATGCCGCTGACGCCTCCGGCATACAGTCCTCCGCCGTAGATGATGGTGTTAAAGCCTTCTATGTCGGCAGGTTTGCAGCTTTTCACTTCCATGAGAGGGCAGGAAAGCTCCTCAGCTATCCATTTTGCGTATTTTTCAGTGGAGCCGTATTTTGACTCGAAGATCATAATGGTGTTGTTCATATTTTTCCTGTATGCCGGACCGCTGACGGATGCTGATATGCATCGGCAGACCGGATCATAGTTTCCTCCTGATATATAAGTGTAGGGGTTCGGTAACGGCAGTCGGTGGGTGTCGTGTAAGCCTCAGCAAATGACACACTTGTGCCTTTTTCATTTATATATTATACTTACAACAGACGAAAATCAACCGGTCACGGTAAGTGCTACATAATGGCAGCATCTGTGCCACCTGAGGCAGGAACGGAGAAATGATGATGAAGGGACGCGAAAGACAGAAGGAAGAATCGAGACGAATGATAGAGGATGCTCTGTTTGAGCTGATGGAGGAAGAGGAGTTTTCGAAGATTACGGTGGTGCAGATCGCAGAGCGTGCAGATGTGGCGCGCAGGACGTTTTACAGGCTGTACGAAAGCAAGGAGGATGTGATACGTCGCTGCTTTTGGCGGTTGTGCGAGGAGTATAAGGCGGACTGCAAGGTGCTGGATTCTTACGATCTTCGGCAGATATCGCTGGATTTTTTCGGATTCTGGTATCGCCACAGAGACCTGCTGCTACTGCTGAACAGATGCGAACTCGATACGATGCTGTACTGCGAGATGAGCGGGGTGGCATCTGAGATCGTCAGGCAGAGGATAGGAAGCGAGGCGATGAAGGAACAGCCGGGGCTTAAGTATTTTGCGGAGTATTCCGCGGGAGGATTCATAAATCTGCTTCGGAGCTGGGTCGCAGACGGCATGAGGGAAACGGCTGATGAATATGCGGAAAGGGTGAGCACAGCGCTTTTAA
>JAETSS010000060.1 GCA_021769545.1 Eubacterium sp. | reverse complement strand
GGTGATCCTGGTAAATCCTGAGGAATATCCGCAGTTACTGATGAACTACCTTGCAAAGGAAGTTTATACAGAAAACGATCTGAGCTTTGTAAAGGGTATTGCAAAGGCTATCGTTGACAGCGGCAAGGGTGCTGATATCGCCGGCTATGATGAATTCGCAGCAAGCGTGAAGGATGCGACAGTGAGCGACGATGCCAAGGAGATCGCAGATATGTATCTCGGTGCAAAGAAAGCCATGATCGTATTCAATCAGAACCTGATCACGGAAGATGCGGCTGCATTGCTTGCCGACATCGCTCTCGTAAGCGGACATATCGGAACGCCTAGAGACGGAATCCTCCAGGTTAAGCCTAAGAACAATTCACAGGGTCTTGTAGACATGGGAATCACAGACGGAGCTGAGGCTATTGAAGGCGTGAAGGCTCTGGTTGTATTCGGTGAAGAAGCTGATATAGATACTGACGTGCTTGAGTTCATGGCAGTATGCGATACTCATATGACTGCTCTGGCTGCCAAGGCTGATGTGGTTATACCGGGAACGGGCTTTGCATCTGTAGACGGCACTTATACCAATACAGAGAGAAGACTGCAGCTGGTACAGGCAGCGATAGATGAAAACGTAGAGCTCAGCAACTGGGAGGTCGCTGCAGAGATCGCTCATGTATTCGAAGTGGATTATGAGTGGGAGGATACCGATGACATTTCAGATGAAATGTACGACGCTGTTCCTGCTTATAAGTATGCTGAGCTTGACGAGGTACTGGGCGGAGTCCTTGCACCTACCGAGGATGCTAAGCTGGTAGCTGTTGAGGACGGCAAGTTTGCAGATCCGATCAAGTGCACTGACAGTCTGATGAACGTTATCGCGGAAAGACTGCCGAAGCCGGCAAATCCGACTGCGTAAACGGTATGGCTTGAAAATGTAAATCAATAGAATGAAATACGGCATGGTGATGCTGTGATTGTGAACTATCCTGAGGGCAATGGGATATAGTCCTTGGGATAGTTTTTTTTTGTGATATAAAATATCTCTGTTTTCGTTTAATTTGTTGAAGTTGAGTGCGATGTATTGATTTATATGATCAAAAGGATCAGATTCCAAAAATGATTTTATAGCAAGAAATGATGCGGGGATAAATGTATTTGAAAAAAGCACGGTAACGAAATATATTCGAAGAATTTAGGATGTATGAGGATGAGTAGAAAACATATTTTTTATCTAATAGAATTTTACATCATCAACTTTCCTCTTTTGTATTGACAGGATAGTATTTTCTGATACAATATAGGAAACGTATGTTGCGTAACGATAGTTGCCTAAATGAAAGGAGAACGCGTAAATGCCGCCGAAGGTACGATTTACAAGGGAGGAGATCATTGCAGCGGCTCTGGATATGACGAAGGAAAGCGGAATATCGTCTGTTACCGCGAGGGGACTTGGTGCGAGACTGGGTTCGTCGGCCAAGCCTATTTTCGGACTGTTTCAGAACATGGAAGAGGTGCATCGGGAGGTGATGACTTCTGCCAATGAGCTGTATAACGGTTATTTGAAAAGAGAGATGGAAAGTGGTAAATATCCTTCGTATAAAGCAAGCGGGATGGGTTACATACGATTTGCAAGGGAGCAAAAGGAGCTTTTCAAGCTGCTGTTCATGCGGGACCGTTCGGAGGAGGTCGTTTCTGATAGCGTGGAGGAGATAGAACCCCTGCTGAGGGTGATCATGAAAAATACAGGGCTGAGTCACGAGGAGGCGGTGACTTTCCATCTGGAAATGTGGGTATATGTCCACGGCATAGCCTCCATGATAGCTACATCGTATCTTGATTGGGATGAAGAATTTACAGCCAGAGTCTTGACGGACGGATACGAGGGCCTCAAAGGGCGCTACTGTGGAAAGGAGGTATCACATGGAAAGTAATCGTCACATGGAAGCCATAAGGACAGATAGATTGACGAAGGTGTATAAGGACGTGACGGCTGTGGACAGTCTCGATCTGAGCATCATGCAGGGCGAACTGTTTTCCCTGCTGGGAGTAAACGGTGCAGGGAAGACCACGACCGTAAAGATGCTTTCATGTCTTACCAGGCCCACGGAGGGCGATGCCTTTTTAAAGGGAAACAGCATATCAACGGATGAAGCCAAGGTAAAGAGCATCATCGGCGTGTCTCCGCAGGAAACAGCGGTGGCTCCGAATTTAAGCGTAAAGGAAAACCTTGAGCTTATGTGCGGCGTACATGGCTTTCCAAAAGCAAAGAGAAATGCCAGGATAACGGAGCTTGCCGAAAAGCTGGGATTGGACGAGATCATAGGCAAGAAAGCCGGAAAGCTGTCGGGCGGCTGGCAGCGAAGGCTCAGTATCGCCATGGCTCTCATCAGTGAGCCGGAGATCCTGTTTCTGGATGAGCCGACCCTGGGACTTGACGTCATAGCGCGAAGCGAGCTGTGGGATATCATCAGGTCGTTGAAGGGAAAGGTCACTATAATACTGACGACTCATTATATGGAGGAGGCAGAGGCGCTTTCGGACCGCATCGGGATCATGAAGAACGGGAAACTCATCGCCCTGGGAACAGCTGATGAACTGAAAAGGAAAGCAGGAACGGAAAAGTTCGAGGACGCTTTCGTAAGGATAGTAAAGGGGGCGGCAGAATGAAGCTAATGACATTTTCATCACGAACGTTAAAGGAAATATTGAGAGATCCTCTGAACTTGATATTCGGTCTGGGCTTTCCCATCATTCTCATTTTGCTGCTGAGCGCGATACAGGCCAATGTTCCTGTCAGTCTCTTTGAGATAGAGACACTTACGCCGGGGATCACAGTGTTCGGACTTTCCTTTATGACGCTGTTTTCCGCGACGCTGATCGCCAAAGACAGGGAAAGTGCTCTGCTGCAGAGACTTTACACGACGCCGCTGACGGCTGTCGATTTTATATTCGGATATGCACTGCCTGTCCTGCCCATTGCAGTGGCCCAGTGCATCATATGTTATATCGTGGCGGTGATACTGGGACTGTCGGTGACGGCGACGATCCTCTATGCGCTCCTGTTCATCATACCGGTATCGGTTTTCTTTATCGGGCTGGGACTGCTTTGCGGCAGCGTTTTCAATGCAAAGCAGGTGGGAGGTATCTGCGGGGCGCTGCTTACGAATCTCACCGCGTGGCTGTCGGGAACATGGTTCGATCTTGACTTGGTGGGAGGAGTTTTCAAAACCATAGCCAATGTATTGCCTTTCGTACATGCAGTTGAGCTGGAAAGGGCCGTGCTTGGCGGAAGCTATGGCGATATCCCCGTTCATCTGCTGTGGGTGTTGGGCTATATGGCGGTCACGGTGGCTGCTGCGGTAGCTCTGTTTCTCAGACAGATGAAGAGGCAGTGAGCTGAATCGATCTATGGAGACCGAAGCAGGATAGCATATCAATGTGCCGTCCTGCTTTTTGCATGCAGAAAATATCAAAGGAAGTCCGCTGCCGGAAGAAAATCGGCGAAGCCGACTTTGCTATAATCACATTTTTGTGATAATCGTAAGGCACGGGTCAAAGAAGCTCTGCTTTGTGGTACAATTATAACGACGAACGGTGATGATCAGAGTTTTGCTGCATACAGCAGTTTGATCTATCACGTCTATGGGAGCCGGTGGTTAGAATCCGCAATGATTTGTAGGATTTTGATCGTATTCTGACGGAAGAGAGGTTTGACATGCAGAGAATTCTTGTGGTTGAGGATGACAGAGAACTGAACAACGGCATATGCTATGCTTTGGAAAAAGACGGCTATGCGACGGAAAGCGCGCATTCCGTCAGCGAGGCAGACGAACATTTAAGTGGGGACATAGATCTTGCGCTGCTGGACGTGAACCTGCCGGACGGCGACGGCTTTGACCTTTGCAAAAAAATCAGAGAAACGAAACCGATCCCCGTGCTTTTCCTTACGGCCAGAGACCTTGAGGAGGATGCGCTGCTGGGATATGAACTGGGAGCCGACGATTACGTGACGAAGCCCTTTTCCATGAAGATACTGCTGAAAAAGATCGGCGTGATCCTACAGCGGGCCGAAACGGAAAAGCCCAATGTATTTGACGATGGATTTCTGCGTGTGGATATGGAAAGGGCAAGGGTCACGGTCGGTAAAAATGAATGCTCCGTGACGCCGACGGAGTTTCGTCTGCTGCGGGAGCTCATCATCAACAGTGGGCAGCTCCTGACATACGATATACTGCTGCAGCGGCTCTGGGACAGCGGCGGTCAGTTTGTGGACAAGCATGCGCTGGCGGTCAACGTGAATCGTCTGCGCAGGAAGATAGAGGATGGGGAACACAAGTATATCTCCAATGTTTACGGAATGGGTTATCAATGGCTGAAATGATCATCATAATTATATGTGCCGTCGTGGTCATCGTACTGCTGATGGAGAGAAGGCGGCTGAAAAAAGAAATATATGAACTTACAGATTGGCTGGAAAAGAGTCTGGATGAAGTGATGATGGGAATGGAACAGGAGGCTCGCCGTAGCAGTGAACTGAAGCATGTGGACGATATTGATACGGAGGATACTCTTAAGGGAAAGCTGTCGGAAAAGCTGAAACGCATCGCGCATATTGGTCGCAGCAGAGAGGAAGAAATCAGCAGTGAAAAGGAACAGATCAATGAGCTGATCTCCGACGTTTCCCATCAGACAAAGACTCCCATCGCCAACATGAGGCTGTATCTGGAGCTTTTGCAGGAGGAACCGATAACGGAAAGGGGTTTGCAGTTCCTCACCAGCATGCAGAAGCAGACGGACAAGCTGGATTTTCTGTTTCAAAACATGGTCAAGATGTCGAGACTGGAAACAGGCGTTATCCGCATACAGCCAGGCAGGACGAATCTGCGTGATACCATCGGCAGAGCTGTGGCGGCGGTGGTGCCGAAGGCGGAGCAGAAGGGCATCAGCATATCTGCGGAATGTCCCGATGAGCTGATGTTTCGTCACGACAGAAGATGGACGGAGGAGGCGCTGTTCAACATATTGGACAATGCAGTCAAGTACACGCAGGCAGGCGGAAGTATCAGGATCACGGTGGCGGTGCAGGAGATATTCACGAAGATCAGTATCAGAGACAGCGGCAAGGGGATCCCAGTGGAACGTCAGGCTGAGATATTCACGCGCTTTTACCGTGAACCGGAGGTCCATGACGAGGAAGGGATCGGCGTAGGGCTGTACCTTGCGCGAAAGATCATCGAGCTGCAGGACGGCTATATCACCGTCGTGTCACAGGTGGGCTGCGGTGCGGATTTTCAGGTGTATCTGCCAAATGAATGATGAAAACCTTATTAGGCAGACGAATTGGTGCGAAACGAATTTAGTTCGTTTGATAAGGGGGATATTTTTATGAAACAATATATCGTTGATGCTTTTACAAATAAAGTATTCAGTGGCAATCCTGCCGCTGTTTGTGTGATGGACAAGTGGCCGGAAGATAAGCTGATGATGAAACTTGCCGAAGAGAACAATTTATCTGAAACAGCTTTTATCGTTAAAGAAGAAGCTGGTTATCATCTCCGTTGGTTTACGCCGGGCACAGAGGTTGAATTATGCGGGCATGCGACTTTAGCATCTGCTTTTGTAATGCTCAACTACTATGACAAAGATTCAGATAAGATCGAATTCAATACTTTAAGTGGCAAGCTTACAGTTATTCGTAAGGGAAATCTGTATGAGATGGATTTTCCGACTTATGAATTAAAAGAAATTCCTGTTACATCTGTTATGGAAAAGGCTTTTGGCGTCAGACCGATCAAGGCTGTTTTGGGACTTGATTTGGTTTGTGTATTTGAAAATGAAGACATTGTCCGAAATATGGATCCGGATCAAAATTTGCTTATGAAAATTGAAGGCAGAATTCAAAATGCTACAGCGCAGGGTAAAGACACTGATTGTGTTTCTCGAAGTTTTTGTCCTAAGCTCACCATACCGGAAGATCCGGTGTGCGGTTCTGCTCATTGTCAAATTGCTGACTATTGGTCAAAGGTACTTGGTAAAGATGATATTATTGCTTATCAGGCTTCGAAACGGGGCGGGACACTTTACTGTCATCTGACAGGGAATGGCAGAATTCAAATCAGTGGTGAAGCTGCATTGTTTGCAGTTGCTGATATATTGGTGGACCTCTAAGAAAGCATCTTTCACAAAAACTTTGACTATAACCTCTCGGTTTTGCAGAATAAGCGTATACTATGCACAAGATAATTGAAGAAAACGACATCTCTATAAGGGATGTTCAACTGGAGGCATAAGCTATGATTTTATATTTTTCAGGGACAGGAAACAGTGAATATGTTGCAAAACGTATCGGAAAAGAAATAAATGATGAGGTAATAAACCTTTTCGATAAAATCAGAGACGGTGATCATTCAGAATTGAACTCTGAACGTCCATGGGTAATCGTTGTTCCGACTTATGCATGGAGAATACCGCATATTGTACAAAAATGGATAGAAAACACAAACTTTACAGGAAGTAAAGATATTTATTTTATTATGACCTGTGGCGAAAATATAGGAAATGCAGGAAAATACCTTAAAAACTTGTGTGCCGGAAAGAATATGAATTATTTTGGATGTGCAGAAATTGTAATGCCGGAAAATTATATTGCACTTTTTTCCACACCGACAGAAGACGAGGTCATGCAGATTATAGAGCAGGCAGAAGGTGTCATAGACAATGCGGCACATTGTATCAAAGAAAACGATAAGTTCACGCAACCGGAGATTTCTTTTCAGGATAAAATAAATAGTGGAATTATAAACGACTTGTTCTATCCTATATTCGTTCATGCGAAGAAATTTTATGTCACCAATGACTGTATTTCCTGTGGTAAATGTGCTAGCGTATGTCCTCTTAATAATATTCGTATAGAAGATGGAAAACCGGTATGGAAGAAGAACTGTACGCACTGTATGGCGTGCATCTGTCATTGCCCGAAAGAAGCTATCGAATATGGAAAACATAGTCGTGGATTACCACGTTATACTTGCAAAAAAGAAGTCTGATTTTATTCAAGAACATATCAGTAGCGCCGGTAAGTTCTGCAATCGTTTCTGCATTTTTTCACAGCAATTGCAAAATCCAATGGGTTTGAACATGATGAGGGGGCTGAAGGACGTTTGATGTACCTATTTTCGTTCTGCACGCCCACCCTTGCAGCTTTTGAACGCTGAAAATTTTGCAATTATCAATCGGAATTTCCAAAACGATTGCAACTTTTACTTCATCCCTGCAACAGTTCAGTCACTCCCGGTCTGCAGGAACATGTAAATCATAGGAAACCGGAGATAAATATGCCAGGAATAATATCAATGATGAATATGTTTCGTTTTGAGAAGGTGATGGGATAGATAACTTTGGAT
>JAETSS010000059.1 GCA_021769545.1 Eubacterium sp. | reverse complement strand
CAATTACGTGATGGAAAACGCGCCTGAGGAAATGGAGTTTTTCAGCAAGTTCATCGACAAGGGACTTCTTGACAGACTCAACAATATCGTAAATTCTGATTTTGAGCGTATAACATACACCGAAGCCGTTGAGCTTCTGAAAAAATCCGGCGAGAAGTTCCAGTACCCTGTGGAATGGGGCATCGACCTGCAGACGGAGCACGAACGATACATCACTGAAAAGGTGTTCAAGAAGCCTGTATTCGTAACGGATTATCCGAAGGAGATTAAGGCCTTCTACATGAGACTCAATGATGACGGCAAGACGGTAGCCGCATGCGACCTGCTTGTACCCGGAGTCGGCGAGATCATCGGCGGAAGCCAGAGAGAAGAACGATACGACGTACTGAAAGCAAGGATAGAAGAAACAGGAATGACAGAGGAAGATTACTGGTGGTACATGGATCTGAGAAAGTACGGCGGAGTAAAACACTCCGGTTACGGCCTCGGCTTCGAACGAATCATCATGTACATCACAGGAATGAGCAACATCCGCGACGTCCTCCCATTCCCAAGAACTCCGAAGACAGCAGAGTTTTAGGGAGACCTATCCCAATTTGCGGAGCAAATTGATGGAAGGTCCCCCGTCAGGAGTGCAGGAGCTTTGCTCCGTGGCACTCTACGGCGATAAGACCTATCCCAATTTGCGGAGCAAATTGATGGAAGGTCCCCCGTCAGAGGCACAGGGCTTTAGCCCGTGGTGCCTTACGGCGATAAGACCTATCCCAATTTGCGAAGCAAATTGATGGAAGGTCCCCCGTCAGGAGTGCAGGAGCTTTGCACTTTCCAAATCACAAACCGGAGGTCGCAGGAAATGGCCGATAGCAATAACTACAAATTCATAAATCACAAAACATGCGAATTCTTCCCATGTCACAAACACATAGACGAAGAAGACTTCAACTGCCTGTTCTGTTACTGTCCCCTTTATGCTCTGGGCGAAAACTGCGGAGGGAACTTCAAGTATACGGATAGCGGCATCAAAGACTGCAGCAACTGCGGCATCCCTCATATAAAGTCAAATTACGATCTGATCATGAGCCGATTCGCCGATATAGCAGAACTGGCAAAGCGAAAGTGATTTAGTCGGGAAAATGAGTAACTAAAATAATCCGCTCACCCAACGAAAACGATGGAAAAAAATGGTTGATAAACGCCTGCTTTTATGGTAAAATTTAACATAAGGGCAGGCGCTTTTATTATTATACATGAAGTATCCATTTCAGTATTTCACCGCTTAGGCGGTACAGGTCAAGTAATAAAGGCGCAGCAATATAACGCGATTTCACAATGGTAAATCAAAAGGGGTGAGGATATCATGATAACCAAACGAGATCATTGTTTGCTGGAAAGCTATTTAAGAGAAGAACAGCAAATGATCGGCGACATGGAGAAAGAACTGAAAAAAACAGGCAACGGAAGACTTTACACGAGAAAAAAGGGAAAACGATCGTACTATATGGAATGCAAGGACGGAAAGCAGAAGGGCATTACCGGTAACGTCCCAAGGATATATCAGTTGGCAAGAAAAGAATATCTTACAGAGGTATTACCTGATAAGATAAAAAACTACGATCTTATTAAATCGTCTTTAGGCAATATGTATTCATGCGAAATGCATTGCAGCAAGGAAATCACACGCAAATACGATGAGCTCGATCCCTGCAGGATATGTTGGGATGAAAATAAGCACAGATGGTCAGTGGAGAATTACAGAACGAATCCTATGAATCCGGAATCTCTAAAATATATCACCACAAATGGCGTGAAGATGCGTTCCAAATCGGAAAGGACTATAGGAAACAAGCTGGAGGAGCACGGTGTACTGTACAGATATGAGGCGGCATTTGAAGCCGGTGGGATCACGTATTACCCCGATTTTACCATAAGACGCAGAAGGGGAGATATTCTGCTGTGGGAGCACTTTGGCCTTATGCATAACAGAGATTACTATTTCAACGCCGTAAAAAAGATCGATCGGTACAGGAGCGCCGGATTCGTGCAGCATTCGAATCTGATCTGTACATGGGAGGAGGACATTATGGATATGGAAAGTATTGATGAGATCATATATAGATTCATACTCAGCTGATCGACGGCAGCTTTCCAAAAATCGTAGGTGAAAAAGCACGATCTTTTGGAAAAAGCACGTAAATCCACTAGTGCAGGGGGGCTGATTCCAAAGAATGTTGCTTATAGAGCATGGATCTTTGGAATATCTGTCCATTTAGAGGCTGGTTACAGTGAAAATTCCAAAGGAGAAGGCATTTTCAACAGGGTTCTTTGGAATCGGGCAGTGCTATCATATGCAAAAGGCGGCAGATTCCAAAAAACAAGGTGATTATAGGCATGCCTTTTGGAATCGAACCGTGTGTCGAAGCCTACGGACCGAAGCTGCCGAAGCCGCCGGAGCCAATCTTACAGCGCCCCGGCTCGGCACCCCAGAGCATTATTGCTAAATTCAGAAATATTGAAATTTAATTATATTGTAATCATCACTTTACAATGTTATAATGGTCATATCGTTACAAAATATAACAGGGAGGTCTTATTTGATGAAGGGCTATAAGAGCGAAAATATAAGAAACGTTGCACTTGTAGGACATGGCGGATGTGGTAAAACTACATTTTTAGAAGCTGCACTGCTTGCAACAGGCGTTATTAGCAGACTTGGAAAAGTCGAAGACGGAAATACCGTTTCCGATTATGACAAAATGGAGATCGAAAAAGGATATTCCATCAGTACTTCTCTTGTACCGGTCGAATATAAAAATGTAAAGATCAATTTCGTCGATACTCCGGGATTCTTTGATTTTATCGGAGAGGTAAATTCGGCAATGAGAGCTGTGGAAGCTGCTGCAATTCTGGTGGACGCTTCGTCGGGAATTCAGGTCGGAACAGAGAAAGCATGGAATTCATGTAAGGAATTCGGGATTCCAAAGTTCTTTTTAATCAATAAGATCGATAAGGAAAATGTTGATATTGACAATACCATCGCGGAATTAAAGGATAAATTCGGAACATCGGTAGTAACTCTCGATGACAAAGATGCACTTACGGAAGCCATCGCGGAAACTGATGAGGAACTGATGGAAAAATACTTCTCAGGAGAGGAATTCACCGATGAAGAATTCAACAGAGGTCTGTCTCACGGTATAGGCGCCGGAGATATCGTTCCAGTATTATCATGCTCATCGATGACAGGCGAAGGCGTAAAGGAAGCGCTGGAGCATTTCATCGATCTGGTTCCTAAGGCAGCAGAGCATGACGCATATGAAGCACAGAACGATCAGGACGAAGCTATAGAGGTAGCAGTAGATCCGGCAGGAAAGCCTGCTGCATTCGTATTCAAGACAATAGCAGATCCGTTCCTCGGTAAGATCTCGCTTGCAAAGGTCATTTCCGGAACTCTTAAAGCAGGACAGGAAATATATAATGCAAGAGCTGAAAAGGCGGAAAAGCTGGGCGCTATGTTCTTCATGAGAGGAAAGACTCAGGAAGATGCACCGGTAGTTGAAGCGGGAGATATCGTAGCTATAGCAAAGCTGCAGTTTACGAAGACGGGAGATACGCTTTGCGAAAAAGCAAATATAATCAAGTTCCCTCCTGTTAAATTCCCTAGCCCATCCCTTTATCTGGCTGTAGAGCCTGCAAACAAAGGCGATGACGAAAAAGTGGGAACAGGCTTACATAAGCTTATGGAAGAAGATCCATCCTTCATCCTCGAAAGAAATGTCGAGACACATCAGTCTCTGCTGGGAGGACAAGGTGAAATACAGCTCAATATCATAACATCGAAGCTCAAGGATAAGTTCGGTGTCGACGTTGTGACGGTACCTCAGAAGATTGCTTACAGAGAGACCATCAAGGGCACATCCGATGTACAGGGTAAGCACAAGAAACAGTCCGGCGGTGCAGGACAGTACGGTGACGTTCATATCAGATTCTCACCTGCTCAGGAAGAATTCGAATTCTCCGAAGAGCTGTTCGGCGGAGCGATCCCTAAGAACTACGTTCCTGCCGTTGAAAAGGGACTCAGAGAATCCATGGAAAAGGGTCCTCTCGCAGGCTGCAAGGTAGTAAATATCAAGGCAGTCCTCTACGACGGTTCATACCATGACGTAGACTCCAACGAAATGGCATTCAAGATCGCAGCTTCACTGGCCTTCAAGAAGGGTATCGCAGAAGCTAAGCCATGCCTGCTGGAGCCTGTTATGAAGCTTGAGATCGTCGTTCCGGATGATTACATGGGCGATGTAATGGGCGACATGAACAAGAGAAGAGGTAAGATCCGCGGAATGGAACCTCTCGCAGGCGGCGGACAGAAGCTGATGGCGGAAGCTCCTCAGGCAGAGCTGTTCGACTATGCTATCGTGCTCAGATCCATGACACAGGCAAGAGGAAGCTTTACGATGGCATTCGAAAGATACGAAGAAGTTCCTGCACAGATCGCACAGAAGATCATAGCCGAGCATCAGGCTGCACAGGAAAGCAAATAGCAGATGATCCATGTGATTCATGCCGGATAGGCAGGGAGCATCACAGGATGAAAGATAAAAAAGATGATTACGGGGCTGTTGCATTAAGAAACCCATACACAGGTACAGCGGATCGCGGAAGCATTAGGCGGAAGCAATAGAGAATAGATCGCTGTCCTGTATGATCCTTTCTTAGGGCGACAGCCCTCGTTTACCGTTATGGCAGGACCGAAGGCGGTAAACGGAAAGGGCAAGGTATGGCGAAAAAGAACAAGACGGTATTCGTGTGTCAGGAGTGCGGATATGAAAGCTCCAAATGGATGGGACGATGTATATGCGGCGCATGGAACAGTATGGTAGAGGAAAAAGCCGTAGATCTCGATACGGAGGACAAGCGGCGCAGGACGTCGGAAAAGTCCGGAGCCTCAGGCGTGAAAAAAGTGGGAAAGCCGACGAAGCTTTCCGCTGTCACATCAGGTGAGAAAGAAAGGATAGATACGGGAATAGGTGAACTCAACAGAGTGCTTGGCGGCGGTCTGGTGCCGGGTTCTCTCACCCTGATTTCAGGAGAGCCGGGCATCGGAAAGTCCACGATAATCATACAGGCTGCCGCCAATATAGCGGCGGAAAAGGGCACTGTGCTGTATGTGTCGGGAGAGGAATCGGAAGAGCAGATAAAGATGCGTGCCGACAGGGTATGCAGGCAGCTGCCTGATCAGCTGTTCATATTGGCGGAGACAAATATGGAAAATATCAGCGAAGTCTGCAAGCAGCTTGAGCCGAAATTCGTGATAATCGACTCGATCCAGACCATGTATACATCGGAACTGGATTCCGCTCCGGGAAGCGTGTCTCAGGTAAGGGCATGCGGCAATGAGCTCATGAGGATAGGCAAGGTCACCAACGTGCCTGTATTTATCGTGGCCCATGTGACTAAAAGCGGAGAGCTTGCGGGCCCCAGGATAGTGGAGCACATGGTGGATTGCGTCCTCAGCTTTACGGGAGACAGGACACATGAAATGAGGATACTGAGGGCACAGAAAAACAGATTCGGTACTACCAGTGAGATAGGAGCCTTTGAAATGGCGGAGCAGGGCCTGATGGAGATATCCAATCTTTCGGGAACGCTGCTTGAGGATATGGACAGGGAAAGCGAAGGCGCTGTAGTGACAGCCGTATATGAAGGGACAAGACCGCTGATACTGGAAGTACAGGCGCTGACGTCTCCTACAAATATAGGGTTTGCAAGGAGGACTGCCATAGGCGTGGAAAATTCACGTCTCAATATGATCCTGGCCGTGCTGGAAAAGAAAATGGGGCTCTCCCTTATAAATCAGGACGTCTATGTAAATATCGTAGGAGGTATAAAGCCGGAGGGGACTTATACGGATCTGGCGGTGGCCCTGGCCGTATATTCATCCTACAAAGGCAAGGCCCTGGGAAGCAAGACGGTGGCCGTGGGAGAGATAGGACTCACGGGAGATCTAAGAGCCGTTCAGAACAGCGAGAAGATCCTGCGTGAAGCAGCTCATCTTGGCTTCGAGAACGTGATACTCCCCATCAAAACGGCAGAGCGGCTCAAGAAGACGCTGGCATCAATAAATGCGGAGCGCCGCGAAAAGGGCATACCGATACTGCGGCTCCTTGCCATGAGAAATATAGCGGAGATGAAAAAGCTGTTCAAATAGAGCAGGCAATATCGATAATATCAAAAAAGACTGCATATCACGGAAATAATATTCCATGATATAGCAGTCCTTTTTATGTCCTGAAGAATTTTATGTTCTGAATAATATCGTACAGACAGCTAGTTATTCGATATCATCTCAAAGAACTCTTTGAATGTTATCGGCTCCTGAAAGGCTTCCTGCATAACATAAGCTGCAAGTCCGACGGTAGCCAGTATCATCAGAAATATAAATAATACGGTTCCAATAAATTTCCTCATTTAATAACCTCTAAAATATCCATGAGATTAAGAACAGTAATACGCCGATAGCTGCGAAGCAGTAAGCGCCTATTCTCCACTTCTTGTACTGGCTGTCAAGCTTAGCCTTTTCTTCAGCGCTAGGCTCAGCAGTAGCAAGTGAAAGAGCTTCCAGATCGATAGCTTCCTGCGGAATAGGTCTCTTGCGAACGAATATTACATAGTACAGTATAGCGATAACGTCCCATGCAACATTGTACCAGATAGCTACAGGATCGTAAGCCAGGATCAGCAGTATAGCAAAGCAGATGATACTGAACCATGCTCCGAATGTACCTGCAGGGCATTTCCAAGGTCTCTTGAGATCAGGCTCTTTCTTACGCAGTGCCAGGAACGACCAGAATCCGATGATATAGCTCTGGATCTGGTTGTATGCACACATCATAGCTACGATCTTGATGGATCCTGAAAGAATGAAGAAGATTCCCAGAACTCCGCAGAGAACTACAGCACGGTGAGGGCTGTGGAACTTGTCGTGAACCTTACCGAAGTATTTAGGGAAGTTTCCATCCTCTGACATGATGTATATGTAACGTGCAGGTCCTGCGATACAAGGGTTCATCGTCGAGAAGTCTCCGCCCAATGTGATACCCAGACAGAGTATTACAAGAGGAAGTCCCACGATACCCGCATATTGCATAGCTTCCGCATAAGGTGCCGCTGCCGTGTAAAGGTCAGGAACATTCTGTGCAGGAGTCAGTGCGCACAGGAACCACTGGAATAACAGGTTAACTGCCAGTACGCAGAAAGGTGAGATCAGCAGAGCTCTAGGAATAGTGATCTGAGGGAATTTAACCTCGGAACCCATACCAACGATGGTCTCATAACCGAAGAAGCACCAGAGCACGAGCAGTACAGCCTGTGCGAATGCGTTTACGCTTGCAGGGATT
>JAETSS010000058.1 GCA_021769545.1 Eubacterium sp. | reverse complement strand
ATTTGTCTACAAGTATTTCCTCCACGAAGGCTTCCGGAGACATGGCCATGATCTCCTTGGTAAATGGTATATTGAACATATAGTCTATGCCCATCTGCTCTATGATAGCGGCTTTTTCCTCTGCATATAAGATATTCTTCACAGGAGGAAGATTCTTCAGCAATGTCCTCGTATGATTGGAAAACGTGAATACCGCGCTTTTCAGGCCTGCCGCCTCAGCGCTTTTGACAGTCCTCTCTATGATCTGCTGATGACCTCTGTGGACACCGTCAAAGTTTCCCAAAGCTACTACCGTAGGTTCTATATTGTTTATCTCTTCAAGTGCATTAAAAATTTTCATAATCTGTCGCCTCTTAAATCATATATCAGCAAATATTTTATCAGCCTTAAGTTCATTGTCCTTACTGCTGTAATATCCTATTCCCAGGAATCTGTTCTTGCCTTCTTCATAGACGCTGTACATGCTTCCGTACGTACGGCCTCTGCTGTTGCGGCTGTCCGCATTATCCTCCGAAGGCCCGGATATCACTTTGACCTGCTTCCATCTTATGCCGTTTCCGTTACAGAAATATTTTACCCTGTCGGATTTCAGCTCAGCTCTGCCAAAATGCGTAAGAGGCCGGTCAAGCTCCAAAAGCCTCTCCTCTATCTGTTCCGGATTCATACTTTTCACCTGATCGGGAGTCAGTGCATTTTTCAGATCGAATACGCCGCTGGCTGTCCTTTTCAGCGAAGTCATCACTCCGCCGCAGCCCAAAGCCTCGCCGAGATCGTTGCATATGCTCCTTATATACGTCCCCTTGGAGCAAGTGACATCGAATGTGACCCTTCCGGCACCGGCATCTATATCCATGATATCGAGATCGCTGATATGTACGGCTCTGGCCTTTACATCCACTTCTTCGCCGTCACGGGCGTATTCGTAAAGCCGCCTGCCGTTTATCCTGACTGCGGAATACTTGGGAGGAAGCTGCCGTATATGACCCTTGAAGCTCATGAGTTTTTCCGCGATATCCTCAGCTTTGATGCCCTCGATGCTCCGCTCCTCCAATATTTCTCCCCAGATGTCCTGAGTGTCCGTGGTAAGTCCCAGCCTTGCGGTGCATCTATATGTCTTGTAATCGAGATCGAGATATTCCATGATCTTGGTAGCTCTGCCTATAAAGATCGGCAGCAGCCCTTCCGCCATGGGGTCAAGTGTTCCTCCGTGGCCTACCTTTTTCACGCCCGTTACCCTTCTGCATACGGCGACGCAGTCGTGGGATGTCCAGTTCTGAGGCTTGTTTAAAATCAGTATACCGTCTTTCATCTATTTCTCCCAGTACCTGCTAAGTTCCGCTTTCATAACAGCGACAGCTTCCTCAACAGGCATATGCAAAGTGCAGCCTGCAGCTTTTGCATGGCCGCCGCCTCCGAATTTTACGGCAATATCATCTACGTTTCCATAGGACTTTGCACGCATGCTGACCTTTACATCTTCACCCTTTTCCTTGATGAATGCTGCCAGCTCAACGCCTTCTATATTTCTTAAAAGATCCACTACTCCCTCGCTGTCATCGAGGGAAGCATCTCTTGCCTTGAGCATCTCCTCTGTGACGTAGGATACGGCTGCCTTTCCATCGGCTACCAGCTCCATCCTGTCCAGTACATCCATCTCCAGTTTCAGGCGTTTATAGCTTACATTGTGATAAAGGTTCACCGTTATGCCTGTATGGTCTATGCCGGCCTCAAAAAGCTTCGATACGATAGCATGAGTCTCCGCTGTGGTATTGGAATGCTGAAAGCTTCCCGTGTCGGTGCATATACCTACATACAGCGCTTCCGCCAGCGTCTTGTCCACATCGATCTCCATGGCCGTAAACAGCTTATATATTATCTGGGCCGTCGCCGCTTCATTTCCGTCTATATAGTAATAGTCTCCGAAACTTCCCGCTGTGATATGGTGGTCTATGCACAGTTTTATCCTGCCCGAATCGAACCGCTGTGCTCTTTCCGGAAAACGTTTTTTCTCGCTGCAGTCGACGCATATGCATACATCGGGCTCCGTTATACAGTCCTTATCTGCCGTGCAGTACTCCGTATCCATAAACCTGAGATATGCCGGCACATCATCATCCAGCAGTACCCATGCCTGTCTTCCTTCTCTTCTCATGGCTCTGCAAAGGGCCACACATGATCCGATGGCGTCTCCATCGGGGTTCACATGCGGAAATATCAGTATGGAGTCTGCACTTCTGAGCTTTTCGCCCATTTCCTTCAGCGAAATGTTGCTTAACATGATTACTGTTCTTCCTCTTCCTCGTCGTCGTGTTTTATATCAAGCTTGTCTATTATCTCCGATATGTGTCTGCCGTATTCCATAGATTTGTCTATCTTGAATACCAGATCAGGCACATGTCTCAGCTTGACTCTGTGCCCTATCTCCTTTCGGATAAAGCCCTTGGCGTTATTCAGAGCGTCAAGCGCATCCTGCTGCTGCTTTTCCGAATCCTCTGCCGCAGGATCCATCCCAAGGACGGAAAGATATACCGTGGCATAGCTTCCGTCACTTGTCACCTCTACTGCCGTGATGCTTATCATGGCAGACAGCCTCGGATCCTTGAGCTCTGTCAAAAGCATGCTGCTTATGATCTTCTTGATCTCTTCACCAAGTCTTCCCTGTCTGTATCCTCTGCCCATATAGGCCTCCTATTTTCTCTCTATCTCCTCCATAGTGAAGCACTCGATGACGTCGCCTTCCTTGATGTCATTATAGTTTTCGATACCTATACCGCATTCATATCCTTGCGCGACTTCTCTCGCATCATCCTTGAATCTCTTCAGGGATGCGATCCTTCCCTCGTGTACCACTATGCCGTCTCTTACAAGACGTATCTGTTCATTTCTTACCACCTTACCGTCGGTAACATACGCACCGCCTACGATACCTACTCCCGGCACCTTGAAGGTGTTCCTTATTTCTACTGTTCCCAGAACCACTTCTTTAAATTCAGGATCCAGCATACCCTTCATAGCGTTTTCCACATCGTCGATGATATCGTAGATGACTCTGTACGTCCTTATCTGGATGCCTTCACGTTCTGCAATGGCGCTTACAGCTGCACTAGGTCGTACGTTGAAGCCGATTATTACAGAGTCCGATGTTCCCGCCAGCATTATATCCGATTCGTTTACCGTACCTACGCCTGTGTGGACGATCTTGACTCTTACATCGTCATTGGAAAGCTTTTCAAGAGACGATACGATAGCTCCCACGGAGCCCTGTACATCTCCCTTGATTATGAGGTTCAGCTCCTTCACTTCGCCTTCCTTGATCTGGCTGAACAGCTCTTCCAGGGTAGTGCTTGAATTTCTTGCCAGCACTTCTTCTCTCAGCTTGAGCTGTCTGTTTTCTGCGATCTCTCTGGCTGTCCTGTCATCCTTGACTGCATGGAACACATCTCCTGCCTGAGGAACTTCCGTCAGACCCAGTACTTCAACTGCCGTGGCTGGTCCCGCTACGCGTACCTTTTCGCCCTTGTGGTTTGTCATCAGCCTGATCTTTCCTGCACATGTTCCGGCAACGATGCTCTTTCCTGCCTTGAGCGTACCGTTGAGCACCAGCAGACTTGCAACAGGACCCTTGGCCTTGTCGAGACGCGCTTCCAGAACGGTACCGAGGGCCAGTCTGTCAGGGTTGGCCTTGAGCTCCAGCACCTCTGCCTGAAGCAGTATCATTTCAAGAAGGTTCACGATACCTTCTCCCGTCTTGGCGGATACCGGTACGCTGATGACGTCTCCGCCCCAGTCTTCCACCAGTACACCGTTGTTGGCAAGGTCTGATTTTACTACATCAGGATTAGCACCCGGTTTATCCATCTTGTTTATCGCTACGATTATAGGCACTCCTGCAGCCTTTGCATGGCTGATGGATTCTATAGTCTGCGGCTTTACGCTGTCGTCTGCCGCTACTACCAGCACCGCGATATCGGTAGCGTGAGCACCTCTGGCTCTCATTGCCGTGAAGGCTTCATGTCCGGGAGTATCCAGGAATACTATCTTCTGTCCGTTTATCTCTACTTCGGAAGCACCTATATGCTGAGTGATCCCGCCTGATTCCTGCGCTGTGACGTTGGTCTTTCTGATAGCGTCAAGCAGCGACGTCTTACCGTGGTCTACGTGACCCATTACCGTGATGATCGGTGCTCTAGGCTTGAGATCCTCTTCCTTGTCTTCGAAGTCTTCTATACCTTCTTCATGGATCTCTTCTTTGACATTGCCTATTGCAACCTGGATGCCCATTTCTTCAGCCAGAAGAACTACTGTATCTTCGTCCAGATTCTGGTTCACATTGGCCATAACGCCCATCTTCATCAGCGTCATTATGATCTTGGAAACGGTGGTCTTCGTCTGTTCCGCAAATCCTGCAACTGTGATAGGTACATTTATCATCACTGTTCCTACAGGAAGTTCAACTGTCTCTACTTCAGGTTCAGGTGCTGCCTTTGGCTTGTTTTTCTTCTTGTTCCTTACCTGCTTTTCAAGGGATTTCGGCTGAGACTTCAAGCCTCTCTTGCCGCTTCCGCCGCGTTCCAGCTTCGAGAACTTATCGTGTTCCTTGTTCCTGTCCTTGTTATTCTTTTTATCGCCTCTGTGGGAGCCCAGCTTGCCTGTGATGACTTCGGCAACTCCGCCCTCGCTCTTTCTGGCAGATGTTCTCTGCGGTCTGTCCTGACGGTCGTTCCTGTCTCTGTCGTTTCTTCTGTCAGGTCTGTCGGAGGCTTTGCCGCCCCTCCTGTCACCGGATCTTCTATCAGACATTTTTCTGTCGGAATTTCTTCTCCTGTCGCCCGGCTTCTGTGCGGCTTTTCTCTCAGCCTCGCGCTTTTCGGCTTCTTTTCTTTCTGCTGCACGTCTTTCCGCAGCTTCCGCCTCTTCACGTCTTACATCCTCTGCCTTTTTGATGACCTTGAGTCTGCTCTGCCTTCTCGGCGGTTCAGGTTTTTTGACCTCAGGCTTAGCCTCGGTCTTCGTCTCCGGCTTTGTCTTGATCTCTGCCTTATCCGCAGCCTTTGCAGGCGCTTCCTGCTTCTTTGCGGCTTCCTTGACATCGGTCTGTTTTCCCGTCTTTTCCTTTGCTTCTCTTTCATCGAGCATAGTCTTAGGCACTACAGGCTTTCCTACCGGAGGCTTTGGCCTTCCCTCGACTTCTCTTGATACTATAGGTTTTCCTGTAGGCGGTTTGGCAGAAGTTTTCTTAGCGGAGGACTTTGATGCTGCCTTCGTTGATTTCTTCACTTCCGGCAGTTTGATCTTGGCTGCCTTTACTGTTACCTTAGGCTCGCCTTCCTTTTTTTCGTTTTCTTCGGATTTCTTAGCTTTTACTCTCACTACCTTAGTCTCGGTATGGGTGCCGCCTTTCATAATAGTGTTTCGTACGGCAGTCGTATCCAGCTCCGTCATGTCATCGCTGATGCTCGATACTTTGATTCCCATGGACTTGGCTTTTTCAAGAACTTCTTTTCCGGTCAGACTAAGCTCCGCTGCCAGTTCTTTTATTTTCATACGCATCTCCTCCTTTACTCTGCTTCTCCGTTTATCTCATCTAAAATAACTTCTTTAAAATATTCATCGCATACGGCGAACACGCTTCTTCCTGTCGTCCCCACGGCATGGGAAAGTTCTTCTCCCGTTCCGTATTTGACATGGTCAACGCCGTACTTTCTTATTTCCTTCATTATCTTCTTCTCGCTGTTTTCCGAAATGTCCTCTGCCAGTATTATGAGCTTTGCTTTTTTCTTTGCCATCGTAAAGGTGCATGTATTGACGCCCGATACGAGATTTCCCGACTTCTTGGCAAAGCCCAGGTAACTAATTACCTTTCTTTTCATATTCCTCAAGCTCCCTGAATATATTTTCCATATTTTCCTCGGATATATCCGTTTCAAAGCTTCGCTGCAGGGCCCGCTTCTTCCTTGCCTTTTCCATGCACTGTCTGTCGGGACATATATAGACGCCTCTGCCCTTGGCCTTTCCCGTAGGATCCACCTTCACTACGCCCTCATAGCATGATATCCTTATCAGGCTGTTCTTGTGTTTTGATTCCATGCAGCCTACGCACCGTCTCATGGGGATCTTTTTATTCTTCAACCGTATCGCCCCTGTCTTCATCAAGTTCTATGATTTCTTCGGATTCGTCGTCGGATTGGGGCTCATCATACTCAGCTTCATCCTCGGACTCATCTTCGTCGAATTCGGCTTCTTCCTCAAGATCATCAATATCATCATCTTCATCGACTATCTCGATATCGTCGAAAGCTCCGTCATCGTAATCTTCTTCATATTCGTCGTCATCCTCGTATTCATTTTCTCCGAAATACTGGGTGTGACTCTTGATATCTATCTTCCATCCGCACAGCTTGGCGGCAAGTCTCACGTTCTGTCCTTCCTTGCCTATGGCGAGAGAAAGCTGGTAATCCGGCACCACTACTGTGGCTGATTTTTCATCGTCGCCTATGATGACTTCCTCTACCTTGGCCGGACTGAGTACGTTATTTATCAAAAGCTTAGGATCATCGCTCCATGTGGTTATATCTATCTTTTCACCGAACAGCTCATCTACGATGTTCTTGACTCTGCTGCCGCCGGTTCCCACGCATGCGCCTACAGGATCCACATTCTCGTCGTCCGTATATACGGCGATCTTGGTTCTCGAGCCGGCTTCTCTTGCGATGCTCTTGATGACTACCGTTCCGTCCTCGATCTCCGGAACCTCCAGCTCAAAGAGCCTTTCCACGAATCCCGGATGTGTTCTGGAAAGGAATATCTGAGGGCCCTTTGTGCTCTTGCGGACATCCATGATATATGCCTTTATCCTGTCATTGACTCTGTATCGCTCTCCTGAGGCTCGCTCGCCTGCTACCAGGATCCCTTCTGTATTTCCCATATTGACGAATATGGTATCATTGCTGATCCTCTGTACCACACCTGTGATAAGATCGCCCTGTCTGTTTATATAATTATCGAAGATCATGCCTCTTTCGGCTTCTCTGATCCTCTGTACCACTACCTGCTTGGCGGTCTGTGCCGCTATTCTTCCGAAATCCTTCGGCGTTACCTGATATTCAACCACATCGCCTACTTCATATCTCGGATCTATCTCGAGTGCTTCATCCAGTGATATCTGTGTGAATTCATCCTCCACCTCGTCAACCACATCTCTTCTCATGAGTACATCGACATCGCCGTCTTCCCTGTCTATATTGACTCTGACATTCTGCGAAGTCCCGTAGTTTTTCTTATATGCCGAAACAAGGGCCGATTCTATAGCCTCGATAAGAACGTCCTTGGATATGCCTTTTTCCTTAACTAAATCATCAATAGCGCTTATAAACTCTTTATTCATTCTCCTTATATCCTCCTAATAGAACAAAATCGGCTCCGCCGCTTTCCTTTCGGGCGGTAGACTTTATTGATATTTTCTCCATCATCAGAAGACAACTGCCAGCTTCGCTTTAGCGATCTCCGATAACTGCAGCTCCCATTCTTTGTTACTGTGATCTATGACCGTTACGGTCTCTTCGGATATTCCCTTGAGTACACCCCGTATGTTCTTTGTACCGTCCTTACCTTTGTAAAGCCTTATTTCCACTTCACTGCCTGCATACCGTTCATAATGCTCACGTCTCAGAAGCGGTCTGTCCATTCCCGGCGAAGACACCTCCAGATAGTAGTTCTGTTCGATGAGATCCTCTTCATCCAGCCTGTCACTTAAGAATCT
>JAETSS010000057.1 GCA_021769545.1 Eubacterium sp. | reverse complement strand
CTCCGTGGGTAAGGCTCGTGAGACCGGTGCCTAAGCCGCTTTACGGCTTGATGAAGATGCTGGCGCGGATAATGCCGACGATGACCGTAAGCTCTGACGTCAATGAAGCTGATCTGGGTCATCCGGAATCAGTGAAGCCGTATAAGGAAAATCCCATGACCCATAACAGGATATCTGCACAGTGTGCTGTGGACGGCTTTGAGATCGGGCTTGCTCTTGAGGACGGGACCGCGGAGGACGATCTTCGTGCGGCGGCCATACCTACACTGCTGATGCACGGCAGCGCCGACAAGATATGCAGCGTGGAAGGAAGCAGAAGGATAGCGGAGAGGTTAAAGAAACGCGGAGATGATATCGAATACGTCGAATGGGAAGGCCTGTTTCATGAGATACATAACGGCAATGAAACAAGCAGAGGCGATGAAGTGATAGAGAAGATGGTAAAATGGACAGAGTCTCTTTGATGAGTCTTCTGTCCATTGTTTTTGTCTGAGTTCGTCATACGGGAAGCTTCGGGTCCACGTAAAGGGTCCTGTTGTGGGTGAATATGACCATTCCCGGTTTGGCGCCGTTGGGCTTCTTCACATAGCGTATCTTGGTATAGTCCACGGGAACGTTTTCCGAATCTGCGCCTTTGCTGTGGAAAGCCGCGATGGCGGCTGCTTCGAACAGATCGGTCTCGCTTGCCTCGGAGCCCTCCAGCAGTATCACCGTATGGGATCCGGGGATATCCTTGGTGTGGAGCCATATATCCGTCGAGGCCGCTTTTTTTAACGTCAGCCAGTCGTTTTCCTTGTTGTTTCTTCCTACCAGCACTGTCTTGCCTGAGGAAAGCGTGTATCTGTGGGGCTTCGGCTTGTTTTTCTTCACCTGATCGCGTTTGTTTTTCTTGTATCTGATGAAGCCTGAGTCTATGAGCTCCTGCTTAAGCAGGTCGATTTCTTCTATCGTCTTCACTCGCTCCGCATAGGATACTACCGATTCCAGATACTCTATTTCGCGTGAGACCTCTTCAAGCTGTATTTTCTTTTCCTTGACGGCTGTCTTTGATTTTCCGTATTTCTTGTAAAAGTTCTGTGCGTTTTTTGCAGGCGAATATTTCGGGTCCAGAGGTATCTTCAACGTACTTCCGTCGTAGTAGTTTATCACCTCTGCAAAGGTATCGCCCTGCTTTGCCATATGGAGATTAGCTGTCAGCAGCTCGCCGTAAAGCCTGTATTTCTCGGAGTTTTCGGCCTTGTAAAGATCTTCGTTGAGGCGCTGGGTCTTGAGCTTCAGCTTATCGAGATGTGATCTGACTATACGAAGCAGATCGTTTGATTTCTGCTTTACGGTATTGGATGTCTCCCTGTGTTTGAAGAAATATTCCGCTGCCCGGCTGAATGTATCGAAGGTGATGGTATCGCATGCTCCTTCCAGCGCGGAAAGTGCCGTGATGTGAAAATCCACGGGCTTGCCCTTTTCGTCGAGGTATACTGCAGGCCTGATATTGTCGGCATCTATAGAAGCGATGATATCCTCAAGCTTATCGAAGCATGCATGAGCGTCTCCCGCATATGCGATGGTCTGGGCCAGTGCGGGAGATATGCCCTGTATACCGGAAAGGATGCTGCGTTCGGGCTGTGACTGATGGGATACGAGTCTTTCCATATCCGTAAGGGTGACGTCTTTGAAGGGGATCTTTTCCTGAGCCGGAGGGTACTGATAGGCCTTGCCGGGCAGTATCTGTCTGGCTCTGTTGACATCTATGGATACGTGCTTGATGCTGTCGATTATTTTATCGGTGGCCATGTCGATAAGGAGAACATTGCTGTGCTTTCCCATTATTTCTATGATGAGTTTTTTGTTTACCGAAAAGCCCAGCTCGTTGACGGTTTCCATCAGTATCTCGATGATCCTGTCGTTTTGGTACTGGACTATATCCGTTATTCTGGCAGCGCTCAGATGCTTTCTCAGCACCATGCAGAAGACAGGGGGCACTGCGGGGTTTTCAGGAGTATCGTCTACGAGATACGCAGCCGAATGATTGCCGCTTGCCGATATAAACAGCTTTTTCTTGCCGTTTTTCGTGTGTATTATAAACAGCAGCTGCTCCGGCTGGGGCTGGTAGATCTTCTCTATCTTGCCGAGGCGCAGCTTATCGCTGAATTCCTTTGCTGCCGAGTATGTTACCATGCCATCGAATGACATAATTGTTTCCTCCTTTGGGGTTTTCGTGGTATAATGTTCTCGACCCGGCGAAAAGAGAATCTCTTGCGACTGGCCAGCGAAGGCTAAGACAGAGCTTAGAGATTTCTTTCATCGACGAAGATGTACTGAGTCGATCTGACAAGCGAAAGCGCAGGCAGAGCCGAGGTGAGACAGAAATGCGCGGAGACAAGCTTGCGCATTACAATATATATTATCATATATAAAGATCGGAATGGTGAAAAAGATGATAAAAAGTATGACGGGTTTTGGACGGGGTGAGTATTCAGACGGAAAGAGGACCGTAACGGCAGAGATAAAGACGGTAAATCATAGATATTCAGATATAAACGTAAAGATGCCAAAACGCTATTCCTTTGCGGAAGAGAAGATAAAGAACGTGGCAAAGCAGAAGATAAAACGCGGCAAGGCGGAGATATCCATAATGATAGAGAACATAACCGAAGAGGATATGACGGTAAAGCTCAACACCATTATAGCCGGACAGTATATCGATAATCTCAACGAACTAAAAGATACATACGGACTTGGCGGCGATATCGATCTCAAGATGATCGCGTCCATGCCTGACGTGATGAAGGCCGTGCCCGATGTGGAGAACGAAGACGAGGTCGTGGAGGTCATCAGACAGGCAGTGGTGCTGGCGACTGAGAATCTGGACAACATGCGTGCCGCAGAAGGTGCGAAGCTGTCGGAGGATCTGCTGATGAGAGGAGAATTGATAAGAGGTATCGTGAAGAAGATCGAGACGAGAGCGCCTCTTGTGGTAAAGGATTACACGGAAAGGCTGTACAGCAGGATCAGGGAGCTTATCGAGGACGCCGTAGACGTTCCGGAGGAAAGGATACTGATGGAAGCTGCAGTCTTTGCAGATAAATCAAACATCACCGAAGAGCTGGTAAGGCTCGACAGCCATATGCTGCAGCTTAAGGACATACTTACGTCGGGAAGCAGCCCGGTAGGCAAAAAGCTGGATTTCCTCGTACAGGAGATGAACAGGGAGGCCAATACCATAGGCTCCAAATCAAACGACCTTGAGATAACGTCTCTCATGCTGGAAACCAAAAGCGAGATAGAAAAGATAAGAGAACAGGTACAAAATATAGAATAACTGTCAATATTAATGCTTGAAGGCAGAGGTAAATAGTGATATAATAATTGTTCAGACAAGTAAGATGACTTAGATATTCCAGGAGTAGATACATGACAAAAGGCAAGCTGTTTGTTATTTCGGGTCCTTCCGGAGCCGGCAAAGGAACGATTTGTAAAGAAGTATTGGATGGGGAAAGAAACATCAAAATGTCTGTTTCCATGACGACACGCAGTCCTCGTGAGGGTGAGATCGACAAGGTGCATTATCATTTTGTGGATCGTGAAGCTTTTCAGGCCCTTATCGAAGAGGATGGATTTTTGGAGTTCGCAAACGTATACGGAAACTTTTACGGCACTCCGAAAAAAAACGTATTGGACTGGTTGGAACAGGGCATAGATGTTATTCTCGAGATAGACGTCCAGGGCGCTTTACAGGTCAAGAAATCGTACCCTGAGGGCGTATTCATTTTCATATTGCCGCCGTCCATCGAGGAACTTAAGAAGAGGATACAGGGCAGAGGCTCGGAGACGGAGGAGACCATGGCAAGAAGGCTGGGAGCGGCGCTTGACGAGATCTCATGTATCGATCAGTACGATTACAGGGTGATAAACGGAGAGCTGCATACTGCCATAAGCTGCGTAAGATCCATAATCGCGGCAGAGCAGTGCAAGCTTAACGATGAAGAGGTTGACAGGATAGTCAGCAGGTATAAGGAGGAGTTATAATGCTATATCCATCTATTAATAAAATAAGAACGAAGGTCGACAGCAGATATACGTTGGTGATCCTTGCTGCCAAGAGATCGAGAGATATCATCGAGGGTATGCCTAAGCTTACCGAGGCAGATGTCGAAAAGCCTGTTTCAATAGCTGCCAATGAGATTTCCGAGGATCTTATCACGTACAGAGAAGGCAGAGAATAATACGGTTGTAGATAAATCCGACATTATGTAGGAGATATTGAACGCAGATGATCCCCTTTTTATGAAACAATAGTAACGTGTTTTATGTAAGGAGGGGATTTTTATATGAGTAAACTTGTGATAAATAAAAAACAGGGGATATACATAATGTCGCTTGATGATATCGTGTATATGGAAAAGGCACTGCGCAAGATAGTAGTGTACAGCATGGATGCCAGCATAGAGTTTTACGGTAAATTTGCCGACATAGCTCAATATCTGGACAGGCGTTTCATGTCATGCCACAGGAGCTATATGATAAACATGGACAAGATCGTGGTCATGGCGGGCAATAAGATTTTTTTTGAAAACAACGAGCATATAAGCCTCGGAAATGACACCTACGGAAGGGCAAGAAGACTGCTTACGGAGTATCTTGCGGAAAAGCGGGCCGAGCGGACCTGTGAGACTTCAAAAAAAGTGAAAAAATCAGGCTAAAAATAATGAAAATCGTTGTAATTTAATGGATTTTATAGTATAGTATTAACTGGTCTCATTTTGTGTTGGGACAAATCAATATTTATAGTTTACACACGGCAGGAGCTTGGGAGCCGGTGCCCTTTTGAAGAACGGCTATAAGGATATGGCTGATCGGATACGGGTTGCTTCCGGCATATACTGCGGTGGAAGATGAAAACCGAGAGGAGAAAAAACATGTCAGTAATTTCAATGAAACAGTTACTCGAAGCAGGTGTACATTTCGGACACCAGACAAGAAGATGGAACCCTAAAATGGCTCCGTATATCTTTACAGAAAGAAACGGGATCTATATCATCGACTTACAGAAGACCGTAAAGAAGATCGATGAAGCATATGCTTTCATGAAGGAAGTTGCAGAAAGTGGCAAACCGGTTCTTTTCGTTGGTACGAAGAAGCAGGCTCAGGCTGCTATCTACGATGAAGCAAAGAGATGCGATATGTACTATGTAAACCAGAGATGGTTAGGCGGAATGCTCACTAACTACAAGACTATCTCAGGAAGAATCAAGAGACTCAATGACATAAAGACAATGGAAGAAGACGGAACTTTTGAAAAGCTTTCCAAGAAGGAAGTCATCAAGCTGAGACTCGAGCTTGAAAAGTTAGAGAAGTTCTTAGGCGGAATCAAGGATATGAAGGGTATGCCGGGAGCAATCTTTGTTGTAGACCCTAAGAAAGAAAAGATCGCTGTAAAAGAAGCAAGAATTCTGGGAATCCCTGTTGTAGGTATCGTAGATACAAACTGCGATCCTGATGATGTTGATTATATCATCCCTGCAAACGATGACGCTATCAGAGCGGTAAAACTCATTGCAGGCTGCATGGCAGACGCTGTCCTCGAAGCTAAGCAGGGCGAAAGCTTTGACGAAGGCGAAGAAGCTGAATCAACTGAGGCTGCAGAAGCAGAAGTAGCAGCAGAGGCTGCTGAAGAAAAGGCAGAAGCAGACGCTGAATAATACAGGTAAAAGGAGGAAATGGTCAAATGGCTGTAACAGCACAAATGGTAAAGGAACTGCGTGAAATGACTGGCGCAGGTATGATGGATTGCAAGAAGGTTTTAGTTGAAACCGATGGAGATATGGACAAGGCAGTTGAACTGTTAAGAGAAAAGGGACTTGCCAAGGCTGCAAAGAAGGCTGGCAGAGTTGCCGCTATGGGTCTTGTAAAGACTGCTTTTGCTGCTGACGGAAGCGCAGCTGCCATCGTTGAAGTAAATTCGGAAACAGACTTCGTTGCCAAGAACGAAGACTTCATAACTTTCGTAGAGACATTGGCTCAGATGGCTCTCGAAAACGATGCTGCGGATATGGACGCATTCATGGCTCTTCCTTACGGAGACGAAGGAACAGTTAAGGACGTTCTGACTAACAAGATCGCTACTATCGGCGAGAACCTCAGCATCAGAAGATTCGAAAAGGTTGCAGAGCCGGGCGTTGTTTACACAGGCTACATCCACGGCAACGGAACTATCGGCGTAATCGTAGGTATCAAGACAGATGCTACTGCTGATGAGATCGCAGTCGTAGGTAAGGACGTTGCTATGCAGGTAGCTTCCATGAATCCTAAGTTCTTAGATGAATCTCAGGTAGACCCTGCTTGGCTGGAAAGCGAAAAGGAAATCGCTAAGCAGCAGCTCCTCAACGAAGGTAAGAAGCCTGAGCTTCTCGACAGGATCATCCCTGGTAAGGTAAAGGCTATCCTCAAGGAAGTATGCCTGGTAGACCAGAAGTTCGTTAAGAACGGAGATCTGAACGTAAAGCAGTACGTTGATGAAGTTGCCAAGGAAGTCGGCAAGGATATGACAGTTGCCAAGATGATCAGATACGAAGTAGGCGAAGGAATCGAAAAGAAGGAAGAAGACTTCGCGGCAGAAGTAGCAGCACAGCAGGCAGCGGCAGCGAAGAAATAAAGCCCTGCCCGTATCTTTGATACGGCGCGAAGCGTTGGCAACTTACGGTGCAATCGCTTTGGACGTTGTCTGAAAAATTAATTAAAATCGTTTGAAAAGCCTTTGTTTTAGTCACTTGTACGACTAATACGGAGGCTTTTTTGGTAAAAGATCGGTTTGTAGAAAAAAGTGCGTGAGGTTTTAGAAATAATGGCCTGTATGTACTAAATTCAAAATTGTGAGGAGTAAATATTCTGCCCGTATACAAATTTGAAATTAATGTGTATAATAAAGATGGATAAAATGAAGGGAGGCATAGACATGTGTTCAAAACATGAATTAGATATCATATTACAAAAAATAGCTGAAGCATATCGTGTTGTGTACGGTGATAATTTGGTAAAAGTTATGATGTACGGTTCCTATGCCAGAGGGGATTATGACAATTATTCAGATGTGGATATTGCAGCGATTGTAAGAGGGGAAAGACAAGAGTTGCAAAATGCATTAAAGAAAATATGGGACACTTCTTCTGAGTTGGAACTTGAGTATGAAACAATAGTTTCTCCTACAGTTATTCCGTTTGATGAATATGAACAGTACAGAAATGACGTTCCATACTACAGAAACATTGAGAAAGAGGGGGTTGTTATAGTTGCATGATAACAAAAGGGAATTAATGCAGTATCGTTTAGATATGGCAAAGGAGCGACTGGAGTCTTCAAAATTGCTGTTAGATAATGGAAATTATAAAGATTCCATAGGAAGATCATATTATGCTATTTTTACAGCAGTAAGAGCTTTACTTGCAGTAGATGGTGTGGATTTTTCAAAACATGCAGGTGTTATTTCCTATTTTCAGAAAGAATACATTAAATCTGGCATATTTGATGTTAAATATTCAAAGTATTTAAGTCAGGCATTTCAAATAAGAAACAATACAGACTATGCAGATTTCTTTATTGTCTCCCGTGAAGATGCGAAAGAACAATATGAAAGAGCAATAGAGTTCATAGATGTTATTACAGAACATTTAAGCACTATTTAAAAGTATTAACTGTTCTGGTCAAGTAAAATTGTAATAGCCATGTGCTGTTTATGCAACCTTAGCCGGCGGTAAACCATCATTAAATGAATGTGGGCGCTGATTGTTGTACCATCCATAAGCATAGCAGTTAAGTGCACGGT
>JAETSS010000056.1 GCA_021769545.1 Eubacterium sp. | reverse complement strand
TCTGGGCTTTACATTTCCGGAGCTTCTGGGCAGCGGCCACAGCCTGATAGAAAATCTCACCAATACGGATGTCATGCTGGGAACGGTGGTCTTTATCCTGATAGGAAGATTCATATTTTCGGCGGTGAGCTTCGGCTCGGGCGCGCCGGGCGGTATATTTTTCCCGCTGCTGGTCATCGGCGGATATATAGGTGGAGCCTTTGCCACAGTAGGAGTCGATTATTTCGGACTTGATGCCATGTACATCAATAATTTTGTGCTGCTGGCCATGGCGGGGTACTTCGCCGCAATAGTGAGAGCGCCGCTGACGGGGATCGTACTCATCTTTGAGATGACCGGCTCCCTCAATCAGATGCTTTCCCTTTCGGTGGTTTCGGTGGTGGCGTACATAGTTGCTACGCTGCTGCGTTCCAGACCGATCTATGAAAGCCTGCTGGAAAGGCTTCTGCACAGGCGTGCAGAAGCAGGCGGTACAGGGCAGGCAGACGGACAGACGGTGGTCCAGAAGGTACTTACGAACTTTGTCATAAAGCACGGCTCGAAGCCTGACGGCAGGCTCATCGGCGAAATAGAATGGCCTGATAACTGCCTTCTTGTAGCGATACAGCGAGGTGACAGGGAGATAATCCCAAAGGGAAGGACAAAGCTGCTGGCAGGTGATATCGTCGTGACCATGACCGATGAGAGAGATTCCGCATCGGTCCATGAGAAGATGGAAAAGCTGTGCGGCGGATTTTAAACGGAGAATATGATATGAGCATAGATGTAAAGAAGAAGCTGACGGAGGAAATAGTATCCTTTGTAGCGGCCGAAGGAAGCAGGTGTATATTAAAAGATCTCTGGCAGGAGCCGCTGGTGGGCTTTGCAGATGTGAAGCATCCATACATACGGCAGCTCAGGGACATAGTGCATCCCCTTCACCAGATGCCGGAGGATGTACTGGCAGGCGCTACCGCGGTGATAACGTATTTCGTCCCCTTCGCCCGGTGGCTTACGCAGACCAACTGCGAAGCGGGGCTGGCGTCGTCTCAATGGGCGCAGGCATACGAGGAGACCAACGCCATGTTCGGCAGACTCAATGAATATATAATCGAAAGGGTTCATAAGATGGGGTATGAGGCGAAAACCTCGCCGGAAGCGCAGGTGTTTTACCGCGACCAGGTGATAAGTCACTGGTCATTCAGGCATTTTGCATATGCCGCGGGTCTGGGGACCTTCGGCCTGAACAACATGCTCATTACGGATAAGGGCTGCGCGGGAAGAGTGAATACGGTGGTGACGGATCTGGACGTTGAGCCGGACGCACCGAAAGAGGTGGACGCGTGCCTTTTCAAGAGGAACGGCACCTGCGGCGCATGCGTCGGCAGATGTCCGTCGAAAGCCCTTACAAAGACAGGCTTCGACAGGAATAAATGCTTCGAACAGTGTCTGAAAAACGCGGCAGTCCATACGGGCTACGGCAATTCATATGCCTCGGGTGCAGGCCGCGAGGCGGAGGATTCGGGCTCGGAGGTGTGCGGAAAATGCCTCGTAAATCTTCCGTGCACCCATAAAATACCGTAAAACGGAACACAATAAACATGTATGGATATCTAAAGGGGAAAGAGGGATATTATGCAGTTATGGGAATTATGTAAAGGGGTGGAGTACACCCTGATCCAGGGGAGCGAAAAAACCCATGTGAAGGATATAGTATACGATTCTAAAAAGCTGACGGCGGGAGTGATGTTCGTGTGCATTGCAGGCGCAGTGACAGACGGACACAGATACATCCCCGAAGCAGTGGAAAAGGGTGCGTCGGTCATCGTAGTTGAAGGGACACGGCAGGTGCATCTGATACCGGAAGGGATAACGGTCATCAGGGTGGACTCGACACGCCGTGCCCTCGCTTTTTTTTCGGCGCAGTATTTCGGCCATCCGGCGGATAAGCTCATCACCATAGGCATCACCGGAACGAAGGGCAAGACCACCATTTCGTATATGATAAAGCAGATCGCGGAAAGGGCAAGGATAAGGACCGGGCTCATAGGAACTATTGCCGCAGAGACGGGAGCCAGGAAAATACCGGCAGTCAACACTACCCCCGAGTCCTATGAGATACACAGATACATGGCGGAAATGGTAAGCTCAGGCTGCCGCTGCATGGTTATGGAGGTGTCTTCCCAGGGACTCAAGCTGGACAGGACCGCCGGGATAATATTCGATTATGCAATATTTACGAACCTGTCAGCCGACCATATCGGTCCCAATGAGCACGAAAACTTCGAGGAATACCTTGCCTGCAAGAGGATGCTTTTCAGACAGTGCGAAACAGGCATCGTGAATATCGACGACGAACACACCGAAGAGATCTTAGAAGGCCATACGTGCTCCGTGATGACCCTTTCTACTCAAAGGGAAGCGGAGCTGACGGCACGTGATATAGAATTCCTTAAGGAAAGAGACCGCCTCGGCATGAGCTTCAACGTCTGCGGACTCATGGAGGGAAAAGTCCGGATAGGCATACCGGGCAGATTTTCCGTATACAATGCTCTTGCCGCCATAGCGGTATGCAGGGAGCTGGGAATATCCGGCGGAGAGATATTGTCGGGGCTGGAAAAGGTCCATGTAAAGGGGCGCGTGGAGCTGCTGCCCGTCTCGGAGGATTTCAGCGTCATAATAGATTACGCCCATAACGATGTGCGCACCAGGAGCGTGCTGGAAACGTTGCGCAGATATGGACCCGCAAGGCTGACGGCCGTATTCGGCTGCGGCGGAAACAGGTCCAGGGTGCGGCGATACGATATAGGCAGGGAAGCAGGGCGGCTGGCGGATCTCAGCATCCTCACCAGCGACAATCCCCGCTTTGAAAGCGTGGCGGATATAAACGATGATATCAAGAAGGGCATCGCGGAAAGCGGCGGAAGGTATATGGAGATCGAGGACAGGAAGGAAGCCATCGCATACGCAGTGACCCATGCCTGCAGGGGAGAGATGATAGTTTTGCTGGGAAAGGGCCACGAGGACTACATCGAGACGGCGGGAGTCAAGCGTCATTTTTCCGAGCATGAAGCGGTAAAGGAGATCGTATCGGAAATAAAATCGGGAGCAAGAATGATGGAGGAGGACTTGAAATTGCTGTAATGAGACCGGTGAAGGGGTATCTTAATGAATTCTTAAGAAATCCATAATATGCTAATTCATGGCAATCCACGGGGCGGTATGGTATACTGGGCATATAAGGAGGTAAGCGTGCAGTGATACAGTTAAAAAACGTCTCAAAATTTTATTACAGCAAAGGCATGATAGCCAGCGGTATATCGAAAGTGAATCTCGACTTTCATATCGGAGAATTCGTCGTTATCACGGGAGAATCCGGAAGCGGCAAGACGACGCTGCTGAACGTCATTTCGGGATTGGATTCCTACGAGGAAGGCGAGATGTATATAGACGGTAAGGAAACGAGTCATTACCTCGCCTCGGATTTCGAAGAATACAGAAAGAAATATATCGGCAACATATTCCAGAATTTCAATCTGGTCAACAGCTATACCGTTTATCAGAACATAGAGCTGATACTCCTGATAAACGGCTATACCCGCAGTGAGATAAAGAAGAGAGTGCCGGAGATCATAAAACGGGTAGGTCTTGAAGAGTATACGAGGACCAAGGTATCGAAGCTTTCGGGAGGACAGAAGCAGAGAGTAGCCATAGCGAGAGCACTGGCCAAGGATACGGATATCATCGTTGCCGACGAGCCTACGGGAAATCTCGACAGCGTGTCGGCTCAGGGCATCGTACAGCTTCTCAGTGAGATCGCTCACGATAAGCTGGTGATCGTCGTGACACATAACTACGAGCAGTTCGAGATGCATGCCACGAGAAAGATAAAGATGCACGACGGGGCAGTGGTGGAGGATACGCGTCCCGAAGAAACCGCAAAGTCTGTGGCTGCAGATGCAGCAGTGGCCGCAGCCATGCAGGAGGCGGGAGTGCAGGCAGTAAGGAGCAGGCAGGATAAGAATATAACCGCGGGAAGCAAGATAAGGCTCGGAATAAGAAACACCTTCAATATCTTCCCTAAATTCATCCTGCTGCTGATAGTGTTTCTGTTCGTCGTATTCGCGGTGACGTCTGAATACACCACCTTCAATCATCAGAAGGAGGAAGAGGACAAGCTGGGCTACAACGATTATTTCTACAACTACAGCGAAGACAGGATAGTCCTCAAGAAGACCGACGGCTCGGCCTTTACAGAGGATGACTTCAACGCCATAAGGAACACTGCCAATATCAGGGCCATTTCTCCTAACGATATCCTGCTGGACAACGCCCAGTATATAGAGGATGAAGAATTCACCTATGAGGTATACCCTAAGGCCCTGGGAGAATTCGACCGTACTCTGGCAGCAGGCAGGATGCCGGAGGCCGATAACGAGGTGATTTTCACGGCGACAAAGGACGATTTCGACCCTTCCATGCTGGACATGATACTTGATAAGACCTTTGCCATGAACATGGGAGAGGACACGGAAATAAAGGTCACAGTCGTAGGCTTCGCATACAAGCCGCAGGAAGACAGCGGTATATATATGTACACAGGAGAGCTCTTTGCGACGGACAACATGATAAGCACGATGCTGAAGGAAACGTACAGCTACAACAGCACCGTCAAGACCACCATCAACGGCAAGGAACAGCAGTATCAGGAGGGCAGTTCCCTTTACAGGGTGATGCCCAACAGCAAGGTGAGCGCAGGCAATGCCATAGTTTCGGAGGAAGTGAACAATTTCTATGAAAAGGGCGACGCCAAGGGCAAGACAATAACCGTAACGGCCGAGAATATGTTCTATACACAGTCTGTGGACCTCAAGGTATCGGATATATACACCAAGAAGACCTTCGAAAGCAAGACGGGAGTATCCGACTACGACGGAAACAACGGTGCGGTCTACATAAGTCAGGCGGACTACGATACGCTGTTCGCCAAGGGCAACTATCAGGCCACCGTATATGTGAAGGATGTGGATGCCATGGATGCTACGCTGGATGCGCTGGAAAACATGGGGTATGTGACGCTGCCGTTAAAGGATATGCTGATCAATTTCTTCAATGACCTGAGCTCCATCATCAGAGCTCCTATGGCGGTGCTGCTGATAGTGGCTCTGTTTTTCATAGCGTATTTCGTAATAAGGCTGATACTTAAGTCGAGAGCGGTATATTTCAGCATACTGAGGATGCTGGGAATGGCAAAGAACAACATCAGAAGGATACTGGATGTGGAAATGCTGCTGATCGTCAATATAGCATACCTGATATTCCAGGCTTTCGTGGCCGTGGTGAGATCGGGCGTCGTGGATATCACATATATGATGGAGCTGACCGAGTATATGTCAGGCTTCGACTATCTGGTACTGTACATAGTGATGATGGTGATGGCATATCTGATATCCGGAAAATTTGCAAGGAGCCTGTTTAAGAAGACGGCCATGGGTACCTACAGGGAGGAGGATTGATTATGGTAAGACTTGAGAATGTAAACAAATATTTCAACAAAAATAAGAAAAATGAGATCCATGTTATAAACGAAACCTCCCTTGAGATGGAAAGCAAGGGGCTTATAGCCCTGCTGGGTCCCAGCGGCTGCGGTAAGACGACCCTTCTCAATGTCATAGGCGGTCTCGATAAGGTCAACGGCGGCAGAGTATTCGTCAACGGAGAAAGGATAACGGGAAGGCTGGCAGGCAAGGTCGACAAGATAAGGAACCTCAATATAGGTTATATCTTCCAGAACTACAACCTGGTGGACAGCATGACAGTCTTCGAAAACGTCGCCATCGCCCTCAAGATGGTAGGTGTAAAGGATAAGAAGGAGATCGAGGAAAAGGTTAACTACGTTCTGGAAAAGGTGGGGATGTACAGATACCGCAACAGGTTCGCCGACATGCTGTCGGGAGGAGAGCGGCAGAGAGTAGGCATCGCCAGAGCCATAGTCAAGGATCCTGCCGTCGTCATCGCCGACGAACCGACGGGAAATCTTGACAGCAAGAACACCCTGGAGGTAATGAACATCATCAAGTCCATATCGGAGGATAGGCTGGTGATCCTGGTGACCCACGAGGAAGAATTGGCAAAGTTCTATGCCTCAAGGATCATAAGGCTGAGGGACGGAAGCGTCGTTTCCGATGATATAAACGACAATGCAGACGGTCTCGATTACCGCGTGGAAAACAAGATATACCTCAAGGATATCAGGGAGCATAAGCGCCTCAATGCGGGAAATTACAACATAGATTTTTACAATGACACTGGCGGCAGCATCAAGCTGGACATCGTCGTAAGAAACGGCAACATATACATAAAGACAAAATCCGATAAGGACAGAGTGGAGATAGTGGACGACAATTCCAGCATAGAATTCGTCGATGCCCATTACACCAAGCTGACGAGAGAGGAACAGGCGGAAAGCAGCTTTGATACCACAAAGCTCCGCTCGGATACGCCCAGAAAATACAGATCGATACTGAATCCCTTCACCATGTTCAGGCAGGGCTTCAAATCGGTATTCAACTACAACATACTCAAGAAGATACTGCTGGTGGGATTCCTCATATCGGCTATGTTCATCACCTATTCCATAGGCAACATATTCGGAGTGATGAATATCACGGACGATGAGTTCGTAAAGGTGGACAAATCATATCTCACGCTGGTAAGCAAGAAGACCAGCCTCGAAACGTATCAGCGGTATGAGAACGATGAAAGCTACAGCTATGTAATGCCGGGTGATTCCAAGATAAATCTCAATATGAGCTTCGATGAGTATTTCCAGACCAGATGGGGCTCGGCAAGTATCGGAGGTTCGCTTTCCGATGTGGGAAAGCTGACGGCAGGAGATATCGTATCGGGTAAGCTGCCTGAAAGCAGCAGCGAGATCGTCGTGGACAAGATGATACTGGACAGCGTGATAGATGAGCAGATGACCAAGAGTGCAGGCTACGGCACGGCGGAAAGCTTCGTAGGCGGAAAGATCGAGGTTCCCAACATGCCTACGCTGGTCATATCGGGCATTACCGACAGGAAGAGCCCATGCATATACGCTTCTCAGGATATATTCGTGAATCTTCTTGCCAATATCCAGTCCGGCGACGGAATGGACGGCGAAGGGGAGCCTGCCGTATCCAATATCGTGGATTACAGCCTGAAATCTTCGGAGGTAAACCTTATCAAGGGCAGCTGGCCTGTAAATGATTATGAGGTGGTAGTCAATGAAAAGAACAAGGAAAGCATGCCTCTCAAGAAGACCATAGGCGAGAAGGTCAACGATACCAAGCTGACGGTAGTGGGATATTATTCGGATAAAAACGACAGCGATTTCATGCTGGTAAATAACAATACGGTAAAGTACGAGCTGATCAGGAACAAGACAAATGTGACCCTCTGTCCTGTCGACAAGGAAGCGGCCTTAAGTCAGCTTGAAGCGGAGAACGTAAATGTCAAGGACACCTATGCCGAGAGCGAGGAACAATACAGGAAGCAGATGTGGTCCTCCATATTCTCCTCCCTCGTGATGTCGGGCGTGATACTGATAATCTCCTTCATAGAAATATATCTGATAATACGGGCATCCTTCCTGTCCAGAGTCAAGGAGGTGGGCGTGTACAGAGCCATAGGTGTGAAAAAAAGAGATATATACAAGATGTTCATCGGCGAGATATTCGCCATAACCACCATTGCCAGCCTGCCGGGTTTTGCATTGATGGCCTATATACTGTACAAGCTTTCACATATGATGTATTTTTCCGATATGTTCCTTGTGACTCCGTCGATACTGGGGCTTTGTCTGATATTGATATACGGCTTCAATATGATCTTCGGACTGCTGCCGGTATTCAGGACCATAAGG
>JAETSS010000055.1 GCA_021769545.1 Eubacterium sp. | reverse complement strand
TATCTATACTTATGTTTACGGAGTCCACAGCCGTAAATCTGTCAAATTTTTTAGTAAGATCTCTCAGCTCGATCATTTGTCCTCCGCCTCTTTGGATATGATAAGAGAGTAATATCCCGCACCGTCCGGGATATCCTCCACATGACGATATATATGTTCATCAGCGGTCCCGCAGTTTTCCACCATGACGGCATCACGGCCGCTGTCCTTTATGACGGACTTTACCCTGTCCATCTTGCTGCCGGATTTCATCAGAACGCACGTGCCTGATGCCGGGAGGGGCTCCTCAAGGTTGTGAGCCGCAGGCATGATATGTATCTGCTGGTTCCATACGGCAAGGGGCTCATTGGCCGCAGCCGCAGCCGCACAGAAGGACGGTATCCCGCTGATGATCCGTGTTTCGAATCCGTCAGCCTCCACGATACGCTGTATGTATGTGAATGTGGAGTATACCGTCGGGTCTCCCAGTGTCAGATATACCACGTTCTGCCCTTTTTTTAAGTATTCCTCCACTGTTCCCGCGCCTTCCTGATGGTGCTTCTGCTGCTCTCTCTTATCGTATGTCATCGGCATGTATACCGATATAAGAGTCTTATCAGCAAGCTCCGGTACTGCGCCCTCTGCGATCTTATATGCAAAGGTCTCCTTTGGCTCGGCTCCCGGAAGGGCTATGATATCGTTTTCCCTTATTGTCCGTACTGCCTTTAACGTCATCTGCTCCGGATCTCCGGGGCCTACTCCTACTCCGTATAATATTCCGCTCATATTTCAATCCTCTTTCTTCCTTGATCCTTCTCCTGCCGAAGTCAGCAGCGCTTCTATCATGGCTCCCGCCGAAGCATCGGCCGCAACTATCGGCTCCCTGCCAAAGCAGCTTTCATAGGCTTCGGCGCACACCGGACCTATGCAGACGCCTTCCGTCCCGCCGCCGGGCACATAGCCAAAATCTTTCAGCGCCCTGACGCCTCCCGCACTTCCCAGCATGATGTAATCAGGCTCAGCCACCTGACCACCGGCCGCCTTATGGCCAGCCATATCATCCGTGCATGTAAATCCGGTATCGTATATTTCAAGTCTCCTGCAAACGATATCCTTCCGGGAGAGTCTGTCCTCAAGCAGCCTTGACGCCTGCACGGAACAGAACAGATATGCCTTTTCTCCGTCTTCCATATGTGAGATCAGCTCGTCTGCAAGGGATGATGATGTGTATTCCTCGGGGCAGATATCCGCAATAAATCCATGGGCTTCAAGCTCCTGCGCCGTGGCAGGGCCGATCACCGCAAAGCTGCAGTATGCAAACAGCCTGCTGTCGATCCTGTCCTTCCTGCACCTTCGAAAAAAATGCCGTACTCCCTGAACGCTGGTAAAGACCATCCACTTCTTTTCAGGCTCCGCCAGCTCCTTCCATGGGATCTCCGCATCCAGCTCCCGGCAGCGCCCTTTCATCAGTGAGACCACCCGGGCGCCCAGCGGCAGCAGCTTGCTTCGGAGCTTTTCCTGAAAATCGTCCGTTCCCGTCAGCCCCACCCTGATGCCCTCAAGCGGCCCTGCAGAGCTTTCCCTAAGATCAAGTGCGACGGTCTCTCCGACGACGATGACAGCCGGTGTCACGGCTCCTTCCCGCTTCGCTTTCTCTGCGATATCGTCCAGCGTTCCCGTCACCTTATATGGCTGCTCCGCATTTCCGCCCGACAATACAGCCGCAGGCGTGCTGCCCTTCCTGCCGTATTTTTTAAGGAGCGAAGCTATCTCCCCCAGGCTTTCCAGACCCATGAGAAAGACCAGCGTACCCTCAAGGGCGGCGAACTGCTCCATATCCCTGCGCAGGACATCGTCGCCTGTATGCGCCGTCATTATATGTATACCCCGGCTTATGCCACGGTGAGTGACCGGTATCCCTGCTTCCGCCGGGATGGCAAGGGCCGAGCTGATGCCCGGCACCACCCGCCACGGTATATCATGTCTGTTCAAATACTGTATCTCCTCTCCGCCTCTTCCGAAAACGAAGGGATCTCCGCCTTTCAGCCGTACCGCATGCTTTCCCTGTCCGGCAAGGCGTACCAGCAGCTTCTGGATATCCTCCTGCCCTGTGGAAAGTCTGCCGCTTCTCTTTCCTGCATAGATCTTCTCGGCTCCCGGTGGTACTTCTTCCAGCAGTGCATCATCTATCAGATCATCGTATACTACGGCATCGCATGACCGCAGCAGCAAAAGGCCCTCCACCGTTATCCAGTCCTTTTTACCGCAGCCCGCACCTACGAGACTTACGTGTCCTCTGCGCTCCCGTCCGTCTTCCTCCAGACAGCGGCTGAACATCCGCTTCATACACCGGCTGCGCTCCGTCTCGTCTCCAACGGTCTTCTTGACGATATCGCGCTGCTCCTTCAGCCATTTGAGAGAGCTTTCCGTATTCCGCGGAAGCAGCTCCTCGATTTCCTTTTTCAGCCACACTGCCGCAGTGGGACTCGCACCCGATGTCGATATCCCTACCGAAAGATCGCCGCGCTTTACAAGTGCAGGAAATAAAAACGTGCAAAGCTCCGGCCTGTCCACTACGTTGACAGGGATATCCATTTCCCTGCACAGCTTCGCAATGCGTTCATTCACCCCTTCGTCGTCACTGGCTGCTATGACGAAGCCGTATCCCGGTCTTATATCATCGTCACAGAAGCTCCTCTCAATTATGGTCGCCCTGGTCTTACGAAACCCCGGCGATATATCGCAGGCGATAACGGTCAGATGCGGACCGTAGGGCTGCAGCTTTTCCGCCTTTCTCAAGGCCACGCTGCCGCCTCCCACAATGAGACCGTCCACACCTTCTATTTCTCTAAAAAACGGAAAAAAAGACATATATCTTCTCCTTAACTATTTATCATAAGCTTTTGAAAAACACCACGTAGGCGGCGGCTGGCAAACACCGCCGGTACGCACAGCAGCGCATCCTGAAATATCGTCAGCAGGCAGCAGTTTATCATGACGAGGCCCCAGCCTACAGGTACATTTATCACATAATTGCTGATGAAGTAAAAATACAGTATGCCTACGGCGTAATACGCCATAAGCCCCGCAAAAGATGATAGCATCGTCCATGCGAAAGACGGCTTTTCCTTTCGCTCCATCATCAGTCCCATTATGTAGGCCGCCAGCGCAAAGCCCAGCAGAAATCCAAAGGTGGGGCGTATCAGATACGCGGGACCGCCTCCGGACGCGAATACCGGGACGCCTACAAGACCTATCACGAGATACACGCAGACGCTCATGGCAGCTCTTTTCCTTCCCAAAAGCAGCCCTGCCATCAATACTACGAACCACTGCATGGTAAAATGCATAGCGTATGGCTCCACCGGGATCGCTATCCTTATGAATGCTCCGATGGCGATAAGCGCTGCGAAGAATCCGCACAGTGTCAGATCGAGGGTACTGACCTTCGACCCTGCCCCCGCATGGGGCACAGTCATCTTACCGTCGTTTGCCTTAGACATCAGTCATTTCCTTTCTTACGCATCTTACGCAGTGCCGTTATGATCTCCTCCGCGGCCTTTTCGGCAACAGCTATGGGATCGCCTCCTTCTGCCTCCGCAAAAGCCGTGTTCTCCCCGGCTTCATCGCCGTACATGACCTTCATCATCAATCTGTCGTCATGCACCTCACATACGGCTCCCACAGGCTGATGACAGCCTCCGCCCATCATGGCAAGAAAATGTCTCTCTGCGGTCACTGCCGTATGGGAAGCTTCATCTGCAAAGCCTTCCAGCATCGATAAAACATCCTGTCGTCTTTCCGCAAATTCTATGGCAAGAGCCCCCTGTGCCGGAGCCGGTATCATTTCATCATCATCGAAGTAACATGTGATCTGATCCTCAAGACCGAGGCGTTTAAGCCCGGCTGCCGCAAGGACGATACCGTCAAGCTCCTGTTCCTTCATCTTGCGTATGCGCGTCTCGACGTTTCCGCGGATATCCACGATATCAAGATCATCTCTCATCCTCAAAAGCTGGTATTTTCGCCGCAGGCTCCCTGTGGCGATGACAGCTCCCGAGGGCAGTTCATCCAGCGAATCCTTCTCCCTTAATATCAATACGTCACGCGGATCTTCACGTTCCCATGCCTTTGCCAGAGTCAGTCCCTCCGGAAGCTCCGAAGGCATGTCCTTCATGCTATGGACGGCAAGGTCCAGCTTTCCGTCCAGAAGCTCCTCCTCGATCTCCTTTATGAATATTCCCTTGGTCCCTATCTTGCGCATAGGTATGGAAGCGAATTTATCGCCCGAGGTCTTCACCACCGCCAATTCAAACCGATGCCCGGGAAAGGCCTCCGCAAGTTTCTCCCTGACTGCACCGGCCTGTGCCAGCGCAAGTTTAGAGCCTCTCGTTCCGATCCTGTATAACATACAATCCTCTTTTCCTTATGTCTGCTGTCTGCCTCAAGAAAGTACGCATAAAAAAACGCGTTCCCGAAAGAACACGCTCAATAAAGGCCTCCACTTAGGAGGGCCATATAACATGTTCCCGGTTTCGGCAGCAACATCGCCATCTCCCGTGTATCTGACTTAACCCTCTTGCTTTTCATTCGAAGGTATCACAGTGACCGACTCGTCGGGCATCTCACCCGTTTCCACGTTCCTTACTCAAAAGGCGGAGAACAGCGCTATAAAATTTTAACGTTACAGCAATCTTAGCAAATAATATGGCAGAATACAACTGTTATTTAAAAGTTTTCATGCCTGCCGTCATACTTTTCCCAAAAGGCCCATCAATAATAGAATTCAGGCGCTCCCTTGTACTCCTGTATGGTATTTCCGCCATCCACGACGAATTCCTGTCCCGTGATGTACGATGCCTTATCGGAGCAGAGGAAAACTATCATGTTGGCTACTTCCTCTGCCGTCCCGCTTCTCTTCATCGGCGTATTGAAGCCGCCCTGATACTCGCCTTCCGTCTGGGACGACGTCTGTATCCAGCCGGGGAGCACGTTGTTTACAGTGACGTTATAGCTACCCGTCTCGATGGCTATAGCCTTGCTCATTCCGATGACTGCCGCCTTTGCAGCCGAATACGATGCCTCGCCCGGATTGCTGACCAGAGGTCCCGTCACCGACGACGTATTGACGATACGGCCGTATTTGGCCTTTTTCATATGAGGCAGGCCCTCCTTCGTCACATTGAAGGTGATGTTGAGATTCCTTGCGATATCCTCATCCCAGCCTTCATATGACATTTCCTCGAATACGTCGAAGCTCTCCTCCGCCACGCCTGTCTGCACCATTCCGGCGTTGTTGACAAGCACGTCTATCCTGCCGTATTCGCCGATGATATCCTTTACAAGCTGCTGCACAGCCTCGCGATCCATGAGATCCGCGACCTTGCCCTTTGCATGGATCCCCTGTGCCCTGAGCTCCGCCTCGCGTTCCGATATACGGTCCGTCGTAGACACTATGATGACCTTTCCTCCCAGAGAGCCCAGTATCCTGGCTGTCTGAAAGCCTATGCCGTTCTCACTTCCCGCTCCCGTAACGAGACATACCTGATCCGTAAATTCGATAAATCCCTTCATGATCTCCTCTTTTCTTCCTAAAGCGCTCTGCACTGCTGCTCCAGCCAGTCTCCGGCATCATCGTCAAGCAGCGGCGCCAGCGTCTCATATACCTTTTTATGATAATGGTTTATATAGCGTATCTCAGCTTCCGTCAGCATGGACAAATCGATGGCCTCTCGCTCATACGGACAAAATGTGATAGGCTCAAAGGCGCATCTGCCGTCCTTTTCGATGCAAAGGAGCTCGTTTTCGATGCGTATGCCGTACATGCCTTCCAGATACACTCCCGGTTCATCGGTGGTTATCATGCCCGGCAGTATGCAGCAGTCCTTTCCGCGGGGGCTGATGGTATTGGGGCCTTCATGTACGCTGAGCATGTGGCCTACGCCGTGTCCCGTGCCGTGGTTGAAATCAAGTTCCCTGTCTCTCAAAGGCTTCCTCGCGATGAGATCGAGCTCAGCGCCGGTAGTACCTTTATCGAAGACGGCCGACGCAAGCGCTATATGGCCCTTCAATACTGCCGTATAGTGCTCCTTTCGCGACTGTTCGACAGCCCCCAGCGCTATGGTCCTGGTGATATCCGTGGTTCCGTCCTCGTATTGTCCGCCGGAGTCCACCAGCACGAAGCCTTCCGCCTTAAGCTCTGCATTGCTTTCCTCTGTGGCGGAGTAATGCACTATGGCGCCGTGATCTTCATATCCTGCAATGGTGGAAAAGCTCAGGTCGTATGCTCCCCGTTCCCTTCTGCATTCTTCCAGATGATCCGCCAGCGATATCTCCGTTATGTCGATGCTTCCTATATTCCGTTTCAGCCAGAAGAGAAAATCCACCATGGCGGCACCGTCCCTTACATGGGCTGCTTTCGTCGCTTTTATCTCCGTTCCGTTCTTGATGGCCTTGAGCTTTTCTACAGGGCTCTTGCGGTAAATGCATTTTACCGACCGATCGAAGCTCTCCCCTACGGTATACGAGGCAGAGTCCTCGTCCAGCATGACGGTACAGTCTCGCAGCCTGCCGAGATCGTCAAATACCCGGCTGTACCTTTTTACCTTCATATGTCCGTTTGCACTTCGGTATTTTTCATCCATTACATAAAGAGTATCGTCTGTCTTTGATATGAGGGCGAATGCATAGAACACCGGCGTGTTTTCGATATCGCGCCCTCTGAGATCGTAAAGCCATGCGATATCTTCAAGTCTGCTGACCAGCAGGTGATCTGCATCCTCCATCTCAGCCCTCACGCGCTTGAGCTTTTCCTCCCGGCTTTCTCCCGTTACGGATAGCGGAAGCTCGTATATGGCAGACGGGATGATATCGGGCCTTTCCTTCCAGATATCCCCCACAAGGTCGACGTCGTATCTTAGCTTAAAACGCTGCCCCAGTTCTTCTCCTATCCTTCTGCCTATTATTCTTCCGTCGAAGCCTATGACGCTTTCCGCAGGCAGGCTTTTTACATATTCATCCGGAGCCGGTACATCAGGCTCTCCGATTTTCATAAGCGTGATACCGCTTCCCGCCAGCTGCTGCTCAGCCTGCAGAAAATATCTGCCGTCGGTCCACAGTCCCGCAAAATCCTGCTGTACCATGAGGGTACCTGCCGAGCCTGTGAAGCCCGATACGTATTCACGGCATTTGAAATGATCGTTCACGTATTCCGAGCCGTGGTAATCTGTCGTCGGTATTATATAAAGGTCGATGCCTTCTTCCTTCATCCTGTTTCTCAGTTCTGTCAATTCAGTGCGCATGATTCTCGTGTTCCTTTCGCGGCGGCAGCTGCGGCCTCCGCGGGCGCCACGACCGCCGCGACCGCTGTGACTGCCGCCTTTTTTGCGTATTTATTTAATAGTATACCCTTTCGCCGGAAATGCTGTCAATGTCATAGTGGTGAGGTGGTATGGGCAAGTCGTTGTGGAGTTTTTAGTTGACGTGACTAACTCAAAGTGTTTCTTCCGGCCATGTAATGTTTCGTGCCGTACTATTTTACATTCTCCTGCATCTCGGAGCCTGCACTCATGGATCGACTTCGATAAAACGGCTGATGCCGTTATCTATATGCGGATCGTGTCCCGGAAGTATGTAATGGGCAAACTGACGGATGCGCTTAAAGCTTTCGTATGTTTCGGGAACCATTATTACGATATTGGGTTCAAGATTTTCGTTGACATTTTCCGATACATTGCAGATGTCACCGGAGACGCAGAGCACGCCGTCCTCAGTGTTTATCAGTACAGACTGATGTCCTCTCGTGTGTCCCGGAGTGGTGATCACATCAAGGCCGGGGAGTATGTGACTGTCGCCGTCGAGGAATTCCCAGTTGAAATAGTTTACGGCATATTTATCGAAGCTGGCTCTGTCGTAAAACGGGGCTTCCGGAGCTATGGGATCAAAAGCCTCTATCCATTCTTCACGCTGTACATAAAACTTTGCGC
>JAETSS010000054.1 GCA_021769545.1 Eubacterium sp. | reverse complement strand
TTTTTGATTATACCATAGAAAAAGAAAATCTCCTACAATTTGTTGAAAAGTCGGAAAATTAAAAAAATACCATAAAGAAAGCAACTGAATTATGTATTTTTGGGAATCTATAATATAGACTTAGAGTATAAAGCAACGTATGAAAGCAAAGCAATGAGGATACGAGGAGGGAAGATATATGAGAAAGGTAACGGTAGCGGCTACGCAGATGGCGTGCAGTACATCATCGGAAGAAAATATCGCAAAAGCGGAAAAACTCATAAGAGAGGCGGCTTCCCGCGGCGCCGATATAATCCTGATACAGGAACTGTTTCAGACGCAGTATTTCGCACAGGTGGTGGATTATGATAATCTGGCTCTGGCGCAGCCTGTCGAAAACAATCCGGTGCTGCAGCATTTTTCGGAGCTGGCAAAGGAGCTGGATGTGGTGTTGCCCATCAGTTTTTTTGAGGAATGCGGGCCGTGCAGATACAATACCGTCATGATGATAGATGCAGACGGAACGATGCTGGGGATCTACAGAAAGACGCATATACCTGATGATCCGGGGTATTATGAAAAATTCTATTTCAGCCCCGGAGATACAGGATTCAAGGTATGGGACACGAAATATGCAAAGATCGGCGTAGGTATATGCTGGGATCAGTGGTTTCCTGAAGCGGCCAGATGTATGGCCATCATGGGCGCGGAGCTGCTGCTTTATCCGACAGCCATCGGTACCTTCGCAGTGCCGCCTGAAGAACTGGGAGGCGAGCCTGATGACTACGATCACTGGCAGAATACCATGCTGGGCCACGCAGCGGCAAATATGATACCCGTAGTGGCATCAAACCGTATAGGAGTGGAAGCCATGGGAACAACGGCGATACGGTTCTGGGGAGCATCGTTTATTTCCGATAACAGAGGCAATAAACTGGCGGAAGCGGATATCAGTACCGAAAGCGTGCTGACAGCCACCTTCGACATGGATGAATTGGCGGCCTACAGACGCGAAGTGTGCACTTTCCGAGACAGGAGGCCGGAGATGTACGATGTGATGATGACGCTGGACGGGAAGACCGGGAGATAGGTGGAGAAGGGTATGTGTTGATTTGATAAAAACTATCGTGGATCGCTTCGCTTTCCACGATAGTTTTTTGCTCAAAGCTCAGAAGCAGAGAGCCCTGTTACGATATATGCGGCGAGCGAATTATACGATAACGCCTTCCTTCATGATGATGTCCATGTTCGATACGGAGATAGCCGTTATGTCCTTCAACGGATCGCCGTCGATAACCAGCAGATCTGCGCTCTTGCCCTTTTCCAGCGAACCCGTGATATCATCTACACGCAGAGCCTTTGCGCCGTTTAGGGTAGCGGCAACGATGGTATCCATTTCGCTGAGACCGGCTTTGCTGACGAATTCGTATATCTCTCCGATGGCAGTGTCGCCGTATGGGGTGATCTTTGAATTGAAGGAGTCGGAGCCGATAGTAAGCAGAACGCCTTTGCTGAACGCCTTGCGGAGATTGTCGTATATGCGGTTCAGCTCTTTTTCAGTCGTCGTTTCTCCGTCGAATCTATCGTGAAGCTCCGGAACGTATTTCGGCGGATATGTTGCGAACCATGCCGGGAGGAAGCTGATGGTAGGGCAAAGCATGATGTTTTCCTTCGCCATGATATCTATGGTCTCATCGTCGAGATCCCAGCCGTGTATTATGAAATCGGCTCCTGCTTTTACGGAATTTGAAGCGCTGCCGAAGCAGTGTGACCACAGCGGGATATCACGCATCTTGCATTCGTCTGCAACTGCCTGTATCTCTTCCATCGTGTAGTGAGCATCCATGCCCTGTTCCCAGCGCCAGATGCCGCCGCCTGTTGCCCAGATCTTGATGGCGTCGGGATTTTCTCTGATCCTTCGTCTTACCGCCTTCCTCAGATCCCATGGACTGTCTACGCATTCCGCCCATGGATGAGCTTCCTTATTGTGTTCTATGGAAAGGCTGTGGGAGTCGCCGTGTCCTGCCGTGGCGCAGAAGCCCAGCCCTGTCGCTACGATCCTAGGTCCTGTCATGACCTTGGCGTCGACCATGTTTCGTATATGTATGCCGAATCTTGAGATCTCGCCTACCGTCGTAAGCCCGGCTTCGAGACATTCATGTGCCTGCTGGACCGATACGACCGCTTTCTGTATGTTGTCCTCGAGCACCCAGTCGCTGTCGTTTTCCGTGAGATTTCCGGAAAAGTGAAGGTGGGTGTCTATAAGCCCCGGCATAATGGTCTTGCCGGTGATATCCATGATCTCATATTCCGCAGGGATCTCTGCGGCGGGACCTGCGTATGCGATCTTATCACCGTCTACGAGAACGAGGCTGTTTGCGATGGCTGGTGCGCCGGTACCGTCTATGAGAAGACCTCCGGTAAAAGCTGTTTTGCTCATGATGTTTCTCCTTTGCTGTTTGGATTTTGCTGTTGGTTAATTATACCATACAAGCTTGTCGTAGTATGGTTCAATAGTTGCTACCTTTCGGCAACGCCGTGTTCAATCATAGCAACTATTATACCATGACTTTCCTTTGAAAATTCAATCCTTAAGTCATGATTCAATGAACGCATCATCTTTTATTTCGATTCCTTAGCGTTTATTATAATGTGCAAAGCTTGTCTGTGCACATTTCAATAATTGCATCCTTGCGGCAACGCCGCATTTAATTGTCGCAATTATTATACCACGGATTTGCGCATAAAGGTGATAGCAGGAGATTTTTGTGTGAAAGATAAAGGAAAAGATAATTGCAATTTTAGGTGGGAAGGCATATAATGAAGTCAATAAAAGAGTTGCCGATGAACGGTTGCTCCAATGGTGTAGAAGTAAAAACTCCGTCACGTTTGGAGTTGGGACGGAGTTTTACTTTGGGTAAAACTTATTTTCGCTTAGTCTGTTGGACTAAGGCGATGATCGATACAATAAGTAAGCCTATAGTAGCAAAAGTGCTAACAGCTTCATAAGTAACCATATCATCACCTCCCTTCGCAGGGAGCAACCGTCCACCGTCTCAGGCAACCCTTATGGAAATTATTGTAACATATGAAATAAAATTCCACAATATAAAATCGCAGAAAAATATAATAAAAAATAGTAGAATTTTTCTCTCTCGCACAAGATGATTTCAGATCAGCCGAGGGGTTAGAAAACGCCGGTAATCCACATAAACGCTATGTTTTTGCGCTTTCTCGGAGTTTCTTTTATTGCCTGTTTTTGTGGTGCATTTTCGGTAAATGGCGCCCAAATGGTGCCCCGATCCCCGGAACGGGGCAAGGACACAGAGCGCTGATAGCTGCATATGGTCTGTATTGATTTTTGAACTATTATATTATACAATACAGCTTGGCATTTCATATTTTCAAGCAGCGTCAAAAGGAGATGAATAAAGTGAGCTATTTATTTCAAGGACTAACAATAGGTCTTGCATATGTAGCCCCTATCGGATTACAAAATCTTTTTGTTATCAATTCAGCATTAACACATACGCGCCGACGTGCCATATTAACTGCATTGATAGTGATTTTCTTTGATGTAACATTAGCATTGGCGTGTTTCTTTGGAATTGGTGCTATCATGCAGCGTTATGAGTGGCTACAAATGATCATTTTGTTAGCAGGTAGCTTAATTGTCATTTACATAGGAATAGGTCTACTTAAAGCAAAAGTTGAAGAAATAGATCGCTCAAAATCAACGTTATCCATACGAAAAACAATATCATCTGCCTGTGTTGTGACATGGTTCAATCCGCAGGCAGTAATAGACGGAACAATGATGTTAGGTGCATTTCATGTGACTTTACCAGCTGCAAAATCCATTCTATTTATTTCCGGGGTTGCTGTTGCGTCCTGTCTTTGGTTTACAGGTTTAACTTTTGTAATCTCTATATTTAGCAACCGTTTTAATGCAAAGATACTTAGAATAATCAATTTAGTTTGTGGTGTTATCATTATTTTTTACGGGTGTAAACTACTATTTAACTTCATTAGTCTTGCTTTGTAACAAAAAGAATGGGTACGGCAGCCAGTAAGTTGGTCACACCGCGCCCGCACAGTCGTGTAAATCGGGGCTTTTTTGTCCCTACTGAAAACAGAGGACATGAAAAAAGCGGCGTTCCTGTTTCACTTTTCATGTCGCACTCCTATAATCTGTGGCGCCAAAATGGTGCCCGGTCTTACAAATATAATAAAAAATACGAGTATGATCTGTTAAAAGCATACCCGTATTATTTTTATATTTGTTTAGCTGATTATTTATCTCGCTATTTCATAACCGCGCCTTTTGCAGACGAATCAACGTTTCTCATGTATCTTGCCAGCCAGCCGCTTGTTACGTTTGGTGCCGGAGCTACATATGCGGCACGTCTTGCAGCAAATTCTTCTTCGGAAACGTCGGCGTTTATCTTGGCATTAGGAATGTCGATGTTGATTATATCGCCTTCCTGCAGCAGTCCGATATTTCCGCCTGCAGCAGCCTCAGGGCAGACATGTCCGATGGAAGCGCCTCTGCTGGCGCCGCTGAAACGTCCGTCCGTTATCAGTGCTACTGTCTTATCCAGCTTCATTCCGGCCAGAGCGCTTGTAGGATTGAGCATTTCTCTCATTCCAGGACCGCCCTTAGGACCTTCGTATCTGATGACAACCACGTCTCCGTCGACGATCTTACCGTTGTAGATAGCGTCGATGGCATCTTCTTCACAGTCGAATACTCTTGCAGGACCGCTGTGTGAAAGCATCTCCGGAGCCACTGCGCTTCTCTTTACAACGCAGCCGTCCTGAGCGATGTTGCCCCACATGATGGCGATACCGCCTGTTTCACTGTAAGGCTTGTCAATCGGTCTGATTATATCGTAGTTCTTTACGTGAGCGCCCTTCATGTTTTCGCCGACAGTCTTTCCTGTAGCTGTTATCAGGCTCTCGTCGATAAGGCCCTTCTTTGTCAGCTCGCTGAATACAGCCATGAGTCCGCCTGCATTGTTCAGGTCGTGCATGTGAGTGCCGCCTGCAGGAGCCAGATGACAGAGGTTAGGGACCTTGGCGCTGAATTCGTTGAAGATATCGAGATTCAGCTCAACGCCTGCTTCATTGGCTATTGCCAATAAGTGAAGTACGCTGTTGGAGGAGCAGCCCAGGGCCATATCGCAGGCCAGAGCGTTTCTGATGGATTTTTCATTGATGATGTCGCGGGCCTTGATGTCCTTTTCCACCAGATTCATGATAGCCATCCCGGCATGCTTTGCAAGTCTGATCCTGCCGCTGTCAACAGCCGGGATAGTTCCGTTGCCCGGAAGTGCGATGCCTACCGCTTCGGAAAGGCAGTTCATGCTGTTTGCCGTATACATACCAGAGCATGAGCCGCAGCCCGGACATGTTTTTTCCTCAAATTCAAGGAGCTGCTCGTCGTCGATGATATCGGCTTTTCTTGCGCCTACTGCTTCGAACATCTTAGAAAGGCTCGTTTCCTCGCCGCCTACAAGACCTGACATCATAGGACCGCCTGAGCATACTACTGCAGGCAGGTTGATCCTTACGGCTGCCATTATCATACCCGGAACGATCTTGTCGCAGTTAGGTACGAGAACGAGTCCGTCAAAAGCATGAGCCATAGCCATAGTCTCAACGCTGTCCGCGATGAGCTCACGGCTTGCGAGACTGTACTTCATGCCGATATGTCCCATGGCTATACCATCGCATACGCCGATGGCAGGGACTTCGATAGGAGTACCGCCGGCCATTCTTACGCCGGCCTTTACAGCTTCGGCGACCTTATCCAGGTGCATGTGGCCGGGAACGATCTCACTCTTGGCCGAAACGACGCCGATCAGCGGCCGTTCCAGCTCTTCCTTTGTATATCCCATAGCATAGAAAAGACTTCTCATAGGAGCTCTTTCTATGCCCTTAGTTACTTTATCACTTCTCATTATTATATCCTTCCTTTTATATTGCGCAGGAAATATCGTATGGATATTTTCCGGTTAGTCGGAGCGCCTAACGAATAAAGAGGTTTTGCGGAGGCAACCTCCGCAGGCATGAGCTATAATGCGTCTGCCGCGAATGCCGAGGACCAGTTGCCATAGCAAAACCTCTTTTATTGTATCAGGTTGATATCGGATTCCTGCCGGATGTATTTCGAATTATTTCCACCGGAAATACATTTAAAGAACCGTCAGGAATCTCTTTAAAAATTCTGTATTAAGAAACAGTTGCTCTTTCCATGCGATCTATTTCTTTAACCAGCTCATCATCTTTCTGAGTTCTTCGCCTACCTTGCAAAGCAGATGTGAAGCTTCCTTCTTTCTTGTTGCAAGGAACTTAGCTTTTCCGCCTGCATTGAATTCCTGAATGAATTCGCTTGCAAAAGTACCGTCCTGAATCTCTGAGAGGACCTTCTTCATTTCTTTTCTCGTATCCTCAGTGATGATCCTTGTACCTGTTCTGTAATCACCGTATTCAGCAGTGTTGGAGATGGAGTATCTCATCTTGTCGAATCCGCCTTCATTGATCAGGTCAACGATCAGCTTCATTTCGTGGATACATTCGAAGTAAGCCATTTCAGGTTCATAGCCTGCTTCTACCAGTGTATCGAAACCTGCCTTCATCAGCTCTGTAACGCCGCCGCAGAGAACAGCCTGTTCACCGAAGAGGTCAGTTTCAGTTTCTTCTTTGAATGTAGTTTCCAGGATTCCTGCACGACCTGCACCGATTCCGCTTGCATAAGCGAGAGCGTAATCCTTTGCTTTGCCGGAAGCGTCCTGATAAACTGCGATCAGTGACGGAACGCCTTTTCCTTCAACGTACTGGCTTCTTACAGTGTGTCCAGGACCCTTAGGAGCGATCATGATAACGTCTAAGTAATCAGCCGGCTGGATCTGGTTGTAGTGGATGTTGAAGCCGTGAGCGAATGCCAGGACATTGCCTTCCTTCATGTGCTTTTCGATCTGGTTCTTGTAGATGGAAGCCTGCAGCTCGTCCGGTGTAAGGATCATTACAACGTCGCCTGCTTCTGCAGCTTCTTCGATTCCCAGAACCTTGAGGCCTGCAGCTTCAGCCTTTGCAGCGTGAGCCGAACCAGGTCTTAAACCTACGACTACGTTTACTCCGCTTTCATTGAGGTTCATAGCGTGAGCGTGGCCCTGGCTTCCGAAACCGATGATAGCTACTGTCTTTCCGTCTAACATTCCTAAATTACAATCCTGATCATAATATTTTTTAATCATTTTCCGTTCTCCTTTATATTAAAAAATTATTGACGTTAGTTTTCTTCGTACCAGCTGGCGCCTCTTGCGATGCCGGTGATACCTGTTCTGCAGACCTCGGTGATGTCGTAGCAGCTCATCATGTCCATGAATGCATCCAGTTTGTCGGAAGCTCCCGTTATTTCTATGATAAGGCTGCTCTTTGAAAGGTCAACGATCCTGCCTCTGTATATCTCTACGATTTCCTTGATGGCGGAACGCTCGCTCTTGTCGGTCTTTACCTTGAGAAGCAGAAGTTCTCTGTAGATGCTGTCGTCCGAATCAAGGGTGAATATTTTCTTTACAACTTCCAGCTTGGCTGTCTGGGTGATTATCTGGTGCAGACCCTGTTCCGTTCCGGTGAATACTACCGTTATTCTGGAAAGCTTAGGGTCGTTGGTCGCTGATACGGTCAGGGAGTCGATGTTGAAGCCTCGTCTTCCGAAAAGGCTGCTGACTCTCGTAAGAACATTGGCCTGATTGTCCACCAGAATGCTGATAACTTCTTTTTTGATTTCCTTATCCATGTTCTTCTCCTTCCTAACCTATTATCATGTCTTCGATGGTACCGCCGCCCGGGATCATCGGAAGAACTCTTTCATCTCTTGCTATAGCGCAGTCGATCCATACAGGGCCCTTTTCCTTGAGGGCTTTCTTGAAGGCCTCTTCGAATTCCTGCGGATTCGTTGCCGAAAAGCCCTTTGCACCGAAAGCTTCCGCCAGCTTAGGGAAGTTGGTCTTTCGCTCAGGTGTAGTGGAAGAATATCTGTTGCCGTAGAATGATGTCTGCCACTGATAAACCATTCCCAGGACCTGATTGTTCATGATGATGGTTATGATCGGCAGATCATAGCTTACTGCGGTACATGCTTCGTTCAGGTTCATATGGAAGGAACCGTCTCCTGTAAAGTGCACTACTCTTTTGTCCGGACATCCGACCTGTGCGCCGATGGCTGCTCCGTATCCGAAGCCCATGGTACCGAGAC
>JAETSS010000053.1 GCA_021769545.1 Eubacterium sp. | reverse complement strand
ACCACGCTTGTTCGGTAGATATTTCCTGTTCAACCTCTGCGGAGTTAATATCCGCATTTAGTTCGCTCCAATACATATCCCAATGATCATCTTTTTTACCACTGTCCACAACCTTCCAGGAAGCAATCATATTTTCTAAAGAGGATTGAAGATAGGGCGGCAAACTGCGTTCAAGATAATCCTTGCTCTGAGGAAGTCCTGTCTCATTATCATAATCCTTATCTGCATCCAAAGACATAATAAATTCCATTGTGCAGTCCAGTGCTTTTGCAAGTTGTTGCACAGTACGTGCAGAGCAATTCTTCAGAGAACTTTTTCCGGAACAAATATCCAAAACGGTTGTTTTCGGAACACCACTGATTTGTGACAAATGGTACTTTGTAATATTTTTGCTGTCAAGATAATTTTGTAAGCTCATACTCATCATCCTTTCCTATAACATATTATATCGGTATACCGACCGTTCGTCAATTATTAACACAGATGTCCGCAAACATCTGATACGAACAGATGACTTTCATACCGTCTGATTAGATATGCAATCCGCCCCGGCGACGACCTGAATTTTTTCTTGTCCGCTTGTTTATTTGAATTGCTCCTTTCCAAAAAACAAAAAAGATCTGTCACAACAAGAAATTTCTAAACTGCTATAGCTTAAGTAATAGTTTCTTAATGTGACAGACCTGTTATGTACATGCCGTTATGCCTTCCATTGTCCATGCTCCATGCACAGGGTAACGATGAGTCCGAATACAACTGCCCACACGGGAGCGCCTATACCAAACAGCGTCAGCTTGGACAATCCCACCAGAAACGCCGCAAGAGCGCCCATCTGGAATCTGCCCGAGCCGAATGCTCCCTGCAGAGAGCTTGTAAGAAGCCCCGTCATTGCGATACCGCATATGAGATCAAGCACCGTTTCCGGAAGCTGCATGATGACCGGTATCAGTATACCGGACAGTACGCATACGATGATCACACCGCAGCAATATATCACTGCTCCCACAAAACGATATTCCTTCTCTCCTGCTTCCTTTCCCGCCAGTATGGCCATGACCGGCCCTGCCAGCGAAATGGTATGACCAAGACCGAAGGCGGCGAACACAGACCCTATTCCGCTGAGAGTCGTCACCGTATCCAGAGGCATATCGTATCCGTTGGATTTCAGCACGCCGTACCCCTTGAATACATCAGCCAGAGCCATTATCACCAGCGGCAGCGATACGGTAAGCAGTACGCTTCCCGAAAAATCTGGAGCTGTAATGACAGGAAGCGACAATCCCGCATCTCCTGCACCTCCCAGATCCGTACGGTGTATGAACACAGCGCACACCACTCCTGCGGCAAGAGCCACTATATGGGGCGGAATCTTCTTCGTTATCATCGGGAACATCACGAAGGCTCCCGCTATTATACAGCCCGACAGCGGATCGGCGGTGATGGAGGCGATGATATCAAGGCCGTAGCTCATGAATACTCCCGCCACCATTCCCAGGACCACAGGGATGGGCAGATGCTTTCCTATCCAGCCCATCAGTCCCGTATAGCCTATGATAAACACAGCCGCTCCCGCTACGATAAAGCCGCCCACCATCTGTCCCGGAGTGAACTCCTCAAACATAGGCTTGAGCACTACGACAGCCGTAAGCGACGCCGCAAAATAAAATGGCGTCCTGTAGTATATGCTGGCGATGATGGATATCACGCCTCCCACCGCCATGCTGCACATTACGAAGGAGGCTGCCTGCCCGGAGCCAAGACCCGCATCGTTTGCCACTGAGGCAAGCATCGGTATGGCACCGGACATGACGAACACCATGGCGGTAAGGGCCGTAAAAACGGAACTTGCACTGCATTTCCAGTCTTTTTTAAGATCTTTGAATCCTCTGCCTTTTTCAATCAGCGGACGCATCATAGATCACTTTCCCTTCCGAAACCGTCATCACCACAGGTATCTGTCCGATCTTATCTGCAGGTACTTCGAAAATGTTCTCGCTCAGAACAACGAAGTCGGCATATTTTCCTGCCGTTATTGAGCCCGTTATATCCTCGGCAAAATCAGCATAAGCCGCATTTATCGTAAAGCTGCGGATCATATCGTCGACGGTGACAGATTCCTCAGGACCCAGTATATTGCCCGGATCCGAAAAATCATCCCTGAAATCGCACCTGGTCACGCCCATCTGTATCCCCATGAGAGGCGCCGGAGGGAAGGTAACAGGAAAATCGCTTCCCGAAGCAAGCAGCACTCCCGCTTCATCCCTCAGACTCTTCATAGGGTATTCATGCTCTGCACGTTCTTCGCCGAGATACGGTACTTCAAGACCATAGAAATATCCCTTTTCCTTGGCAAACCAGTACGGATTTGCAGATGCTGTGATATGCTGCTTTTTCAGCCTGCCGTAATCTGCTTTATCTACGATCTGCATATGCGCTGCTATCGGTCTGATATTCGGTTTGCCATTTTCCTTCTCCGAATATTCCAGCGCAGTCAGCATCTGAGCGCATGCAGCATCGCCTATAACATGGCTGTGTGTCTGGAACCCGTTGGCCTCAGCCCATTTGAAATGCTCCTTGAGCTGCTCGTCGGTCCATATAGGCTCTCCGTAATAATCGGGACGGTGAGCATAAGGCTCCTTGAGATATGCCGTAGCACCTTCTATTACTCCATCCAGCAGCACCTTGATGCTGTTGGCTTCAAAGTGCCCGCCTTTGTTGCACGCTTCGCGCTCAGTGATATAATCGTCTCTCATGCCTTCTATGGATTCAGGTCTCGTCATCAGCGAGCCTCTGATCTTTATGCCGAGCTTTCCGTCTCTGTCCATTTCCTTATACGCTTCAAGATCGTTTGATCCCAGCTCTACCATGGGATCGTGCACCATGGTGATGCCGAGGCTTCCCATCAGCTTTTCAAGGAAAACGATGGCCTCCTTTACCTTTTCCACGGAATATACGGGCTTTATGGCATGGAAAGGTGCCTGCGCATTTTCGCGGAAAGTTCCGGAAAGCTCGCCTGTTTCGGGATCCAGCTCCAGAACGCCGCCGTCTATTACCGTATCCTTCGTCACGCCTGCCAGCTCTATTGCCTTGGAATTTGCCCATATGGAATGGTGATCTCCCGAATCCAGTACGATAGGGATATCACATGTTATCTCATCGAGCCATTCCTTTCTCGGTCCAAGATCATCGAAATATGTATTTATCCAGCCTACGCCCTCCAGAAAGTCTATATCCGGATGCTCATGGTAAAATTCTCTGACGATATCGAGACATTCCTCCTTGGACATGGCCTTTGCAAGATTTGCCTTAAAGAGCAGCTCTTCCGCTCCCTGCAGAACATGCATATGAGAATCGATGAAGCCGGGAAGTACCGTATTCCCATTGAGGTCTATATATTCGGCTTCTTTTCCTGCCTTGCTGCGAACCTCATCCTCCGTTCCCACCAGCGTTATCTTTCCGTCTTCAACACAGAAAGCCTCCGCCCACGGGCACTGCTCATCCACCGTGTATATTTTTCCGTTACCGTAAATTTTTCTATCCATTTTATCCCTCTTTTCCTATCATTTATACAAGTCTTTCAAGTCCGGTCTCATCAACGCTCTCTCCTGCCCTCTTTCTTTCAAGCTGGATGACGAGCTTATCATAAGCCTTCTTGGACATAGGATATGCCATGCAGCAGAGGGCTCCCAATATAAACATGGCGACAGGTATACCGAATACGATATTGGCTATACCGTTTACCGTACCTTCGCTCTGCATAGGCAGTGACGGATCATAGCCTACCATTGTCATGGTTATAGTCAATACCTGAGTTCCCAGGGAAGTAGCAAGGGTGAATATAAATGCCAGCATGGAAAGAAGCGAGCCTTCCTTTCTCTTTCCGTATTTATACTCATATACTTCGCTGAGATCGTATATGAGAGGATAAATCAGCAGCCAGTATGCACTGTTTCCTATGCCGAATACTGCCAGCAGCACGATAAGCATTGCAAATGATTTCACTCCCACGAAATACAACACGATCATTCCCGCAGCACTTATGAGGAAGCATATGGCAAATGCCTTTTTCTTGTTTACGCGCACTGCCAGTACCGATATCACCAGTGTGGTAGCCATTGCCACGAATATATTGATGAACATAGCCTGAGACATCTGAGCCTCGCTCATGCCTGCATAAAACAGTATGTAGTAGATAAGTCCCGACTGGAACACTATGTATCCTACTGCAAACATGGCTACAAAGCCTATGATCCATCTGAAAGGTTTCAGCTTCAATATCTGCCAGTATGTCTTTATCGGATTGTTTTCTTTCTCCTCCTGCATGAGGACTTCCATCGGCAGCTCTTTGCCTTTCGTTACCTTCCATGTGATGAGTATGGATATTGCGCATGCCGCTGCAAGTATTATGGCGAAATAGCTCCATGCAGTGCCCTCGTCCGCGCCGCGCTTTGCGAAAAACGCAACTGCCGTGAGAGGAAGCGATATTCCTATGATATTGCCGATGCAGTTGAATATGCCTGCAGGCGTTCTCAGCTTCGTTCTCTCGTCATAGTCTGCCGTAAGCTCCGAGCCCAGTGCATTATACGGCACCAGGAACGATCCGTATCCCAGCCATACTACGAGAAGCATCACAAGATAAAATGCGAACGCTCCGCTCTGGCTCAGTTCAAATGGTCTGAAAAGCAGTATCAGACCAATGAAGAGAAGAATAGCGCCTATGAGCAGGAATGGTCTTCTTCGCCCGAAGCGGCTCCTGGTGTTGTCGCTCAAAGGGCCGATGATAAGTCCGTATATTGCCGACGCTATCGTCGATACGGAAATTATGATGCCTGCCTTTCCTGCATTTAGGCCTATGATGGCGGTAAGGAAATACAACATATACATGATTATAAAATTGTATGATGCCGCATCCGCCATGGAGCCGAATGCATATCCGAATATTGTTTTTCCTGATAGTTTTTTTGTTTCGTTCATAACCGGAACCTCCTTTGTTTTGTCACAGTTTACAAAATCGAAAAGATCGAAAATAGTCATTTTCTTGGTGGTAGTTATGCAGTATATTGGCAATTTTCAGGCAAATTAGTCTTTTCTGTTTTATTTTCCAGAGTGCTGTGTGGTATAATGTCCTCGACCCGGTGATTGCCAAGCGAAGCGCAGGCAGAACCGAGGTGAGACAGATGCCCAGAGCACTTAGCGACTGGCAAGCGAAAGCGCAGACAGAGCTTAGTGCTTATGGCATAATGAACGCACTGATTTATAGACGGCTTCGCCGCAAAGATGCGTTCATTGAATCATACTGCGACAAGCTTGTATGATATAATCATTTCAGATCAGAAATGTACGATACGGAAAGGAGCTTCCGAATTGACTGAAACGAATAATATAAACATCAGGCTGATACAGCCCCTCATAAAGGAATTCCCTCTTACGGAAGATCACATGTCGGCATTTTCATATATTTCCATAGAAGAATACCCAATACACTCGCACCTGCACATGGAGCTTATATACGTTGCAGAGGGCAGCCTTTCCATAAAGGTTGGCGTCTCCGACTACGTGCTGCACGCGGGAGAATTCACCATCATCAATCCCTTTGAGCTGCATGCGCTCTACTCTACAGGTGAGCCCAATAAAACATGCATACTGGAGATAAGCACCGACTTCTACGACCCTTGCGCAGAAGGAACCATTTTCGTATCTTATTACAATCTCTACAGGGATGCCGCAGGCAGTGACTTTTCCAAAATAACTGATACCATGAAAAAGATATTCACCCTTCACCTCAGCGCTGCTGAGGCGCAGACTGCCGATGTCCCGGTTTTCCCTTCCGGAGTCGGCGACAATAATGCGGAATACGAAAAGATACTGCTGCGCTCGCTGATAAACTATTTCGAACTCCATTTTACATCGGAATACTTCCTGCTGAGCGATCACAGGGAAAACACGCTGAGGGACAACGCCCTGCAGGCAAACAGGCTGAAAAGCATACTGACGTATTTCTATGAGCACTTTCCTCAGAAGATACAGCTGCAGGATGTTGCCGATGTGACCTTCGTAAACAGATATCATATTTCACATCTTGTAAAGTCGGGGATCGGCTTCACTTTTTCCGAGCTGCTGCAGCATATACGCATCGAAAAAGCGGAGATATATCTGCTAGGTACCGATATGCCCATCAGCCGTATCGTATCGGAGCTGGGTTTTTCGTCATATCGTTATTTCAGCCAGCATTTCAAGAACCTGTTCAATATGACGCCTAACGAATACAGAAAAAAAGACCATGCGTCCACGATACGCCATAAGGATCTTTCATATATAACGCCTACGCTCCGCAGCGATGTGATAAATGCAGTCAGATCCTTTTCCTCTGCAGAGCCTCAGGCTGATACGAAAGCAGGCACGAAAGCATATCCGGATGCAGATCCTGATATATGCAGAATCCGTGTCGCAGAGCTTCTGAGCTCCGGTACTCACCCGTCGCAGACCTTTTCAAGTCCTGGACAGTTCCCTGAGCTCCTGTACGACTCACCGTATTTTCCGGCGCTCTTGCTGGATCATATGAACACGTGCATGTCGTCTCTCAACGCGGCGGAATTAAAGGATATCATAGGCAGCGATAAAAACACCTACGCAGGCGGGATAAGAAAATCCGTTTTCTATCTCAATAAACTGTTGGAGCCGTTTATTTCAACGGATACTATCGCAGCCCCGGGCTGCTTCATGGTGAAAAGCGATGATGAGATCCGGATTTTGATATACGATTCGCCTGTGAATATGGGCGCATTTTCAGCACATACAACGCTAGCCGACGCCGATTCCCTCGAGGATGCAATAAAAAATATCATCAAAAATACCGAGCCTGTCGACAAACGATTCATCATCCAGCTTGGTGGTCTTGAGGATGGCTCTTTTCTCATACAGAAATGCAGCCTGAAAACAGAGCTGGACGGATTTTCACAGCTTCGCAGGACAGGCCTGAGTGCCCTTTCCGATAAAAACATTGTCGAAGCCTTAAATGCTTCCTCTGAACCGGACACCGTATTGGACCGGCTTGATACATCAGTCCGCGATACTTCCTTCGAAGTGTGTCTCAAGCCTTTTCAGGTCCAATTTATTACACTCCGGCACTTTACCAGACTGCCGTAAAGTGTTATAATTGTTTCAATTATTAGTTAAATGAGAGGTAAAAAAATGTATAAAATAGGTACACTGAACAAAATTTCACCGGTAGGACTGGCACGTCTCACCGACGACTATACTATCGTAGAAGATGTAAACGAAGCAAACGGCATAATCCTGCGAAGCTACAGTATGCACGATATGGAGCTTTCCGACGAGCTTCTGGCAGTCGGCAGAGCAGGGGCCGGAGTAAACAATATTCCCCTCGATAAATGCGCCGAGCAGGGCATCGTCGTATTCAACGCTCCCGGCGCCAACGCCAACGCGGTAAAGGAGCTGTGTCTTTCGGGACTTTTCCTTGCGGCAAGAAATATACCTGAGGGCTTTGAATGGGCCAAGACCTTAGTTGGAACAGAGGAAGTCGGAAAGGCTGTTGAAAAGGGCAAAGGCCAGTTTGCCGGAACGGAAATCAAGGGCAAGACATTAGGCGTTATAGGCCTCGGAGCTATCGGCGTACTCGTTGCCAATGCAGCAGAGGGTCTCGGAATGAACGTTATCGGATACGACCCGTTCCTTTCCGTAAAGTCCGCTCACTCCCTGTCAAACACTATCACAGTAGTCGACGCGCTTAAGGATCTTCTTCCTCATTGCGATTACATATCTATACACGTACCTGTTATGGATGCTACCAAGGGCATGATCGATGCCGAAGCCTTCGCACAGATGAAGGACGGCGTTGTATTCCTTAACTTTGCAAGAGACAAGCTGGTTAACGACACTGATCTTCTGGCAGCACTCGAAGGCGGCAAGGTAAAGAAATACGTTACGGACTTCCCTAATGACACTGTTATCGGAAAACCGGGCGTTCTGGCTCTGCCTCATCTGGGCGCATCGTCTGCAGAGGCTGAGGACAACTGCGCTGTCATGGCTGCAGATCAGATCATGGACTATCTGGAAAACGGAAACATCGTAAATTCCGTCAACATGCCTGCATGCACGCTGGGACCGAAGAAAGGAACAAGGATCGCCGTTATTTCAAAGGCTGATGCAGGTGCACTGGAAAAGGTAGCTGCGCTGGCTGACGGTGACGTTGTCAACAAGACCCGCGGTGACTACGCTTACACTCTCGCCGAGACTTC
>JAETSS010000052.1 GCA_021769545.1 Eubacterium sp. | reverse complement strand
TTTTTCATCAGTCATTCCTCCTCTTCAACGCCATGAATGACAGATTTATAATGAGTATGAAGACGAACAGAACGACTGCCGTCGCTATGAGGGATTCCCTGTGAAGTCCCGACGCATAGCCCATTTCCAGAACTATGTTGGCTGTAAGTGTCCTGACTCCTGAGACGATGCTCTCGGGCATTATCGCCTGATTTCCGCATACCATTACCACCGCCATGGTCTCGCCGATGGCTCTGCCTATTCCCAGGATGATGCCTGTAAGGATACCCATTTTGGCTGCCGGAAGTACGGTCCTGAATATGCTTCTCTCCCTGGTGGCTCCCAGAGCCAGCGCTCCTTCATAGTAGCTTTCAGGAACTGCTCTGATATTTGATTCCGATACGCTTATTATCGTGGGAAGTATCATTATACCCAGCAGTATCGATGATGTCAGCAGCCCCTTGCCGCTGCCTCCGAAGCTGTCCTGGATAATAGGAACTATCACCATCAGTCCGAAAAATCCGTATACTATCGAAGGTATCCCCGCCAGCAGATCCACTGCCGGTTTGATTATAATATATAGCTTCCTGGGGCAGTATCTCGCCATGAACACAGCGCACAGGAGACCTATCGGCACTCCTATTATTATCGCCCCTGCTGTTACATATATGCTTCCGATTATCATCGGAAAGATCCCGTAAAGGTCCTGATTGGGTTTCCACGTCCTGCCCAGCAGGAAATCGGATATCCCGATTTCCCTTATGGCAGGTATACCGCTTGAGAGCAGGAACACACATATGAGTATCACCGCCAGTATCGATACACATGCCGCTGCCAGGAAGACGACCTTCATAACATTTTCGCTATGATTACGCATTTTGCTTATACCTGTTGCTTTCTTCTTGCTTTCTTAGGATCATCTGACTTACCTTGCTTATTTATCACCATCAACATCAGCCCAGTTTGTGATCTCGCCTGTAAATATCTTCATGATCTGCTCCGTAGACAGGTCGTTTACTTCGTTTGATTTGTTTACGATCACTGCGATACCGTCAAGAGCGATCTCCCTGCTTTCAAGACCCTCGCCTTCTTCATCATCTTCGAGAGCCCTTGATGCCATACCGATATCACATACGCCTTCTATGGTGCTCTGGATCCCTGCGCCGGAACCGGTCTGCTGGATCTCGATGGTGACGCCGGTGTTGATTTCCTTATACTTGTCGGCCAGCACCTCCATTACAGGTGATACCGATGTTGAGCCTGCTAAAGTTATGGTTCCCTTAAGACCGCTTGATTCATAGGCTTCGGCTTCCTCGTTTGCCGCGATATACCCTTCTTCTTCAATGATCGCCTGGCCGTCGGCGCTCATGATGAAGTCGATGAAATCCTGCGGAAGCTCATCGATCTCTCCCTTTGTAACGATGTTGAAAGGTCTCTGCAGCTTATAGTCTCCGCTCTTTATGTTATCTACGGAAGCCTCTGTCCCGTCCACCTTGACAGCCTTGACGCTGTCGCTCATGGAGCCCAGTGATACATATCCGATCGCCGCATCGTTGCCTTTTACCGACTGGAGCACTACCGATGTGCTGTTGGAGATCTCCGCCGTGGCAACGGTGTTGTCTATGTCATCTGACATAACGCCGGTCAGCTCCGTGAATGCATCTCTTGTGCCGGAGCCTTCCTCGCGGGAAATGACCGTGATATCCTTTCCCTCCGTTGCATCGCCGCCGTCCTTGTCATCGCCGCCGCAGCTTGCCAGTGACAGCATCATGGCTGCCGCAAGACCCAATGTCAGTATCTTTGATAATCTGCTTTTTTTCATCTTTTACATCTCCTTCGTTTTACTTAAGATTTAATGAATTACCTTTAGTTTTCCTATGTACAAGGCATATTATAGATATCCAATGTTAAATCCAAAATCTTCCTCAGGTTAAATGTATGTAAAATGACAGGAAATTAGCATGAAGACAGGTGGAATTGTAAAAAGTATTTTGAATATTGATTTATAAAATACATATATGATAGAATCTAACCGGTAACTTCGGTATATGAGAAGTGACATTCTTATGAGTACAGATTTTATTATGTGCGAAATTACAGGAAAAAATTTACGAGGTCAAAATGGACATTATATTATATACAAAAAACGACGCCGATAGAGACGTCGTCGATACCATATCAAAAATGCTGAGAACCGAGCCCACCGACAGGCTGCCCGAGTCAGCCCGGGAAGGACTTTACCTGCAAATAGATAAAGACGGCCTTTTCCTGGTAGAAAACGGACATATCCTGCGAGGCGATTTCACAAAATCAAAATCAAGGCTCATCCCCAACAACTTAAATGGAGAGCTTCTCGTAAAAGCGGCAAAATTAAAGAACATACAAGGCGCGCCCATGGCAGTCGACGCCACTGCGGGACTGGGAGAAGACTCCCTTCTGCTGGCGGCGGTAGGCTATAACGTCAGATTATACGAACGGAATCCCGTCATCGCCGCCCTTCTCTGCGACGCCCTTCGCAGAGGCGCACTCGATCCCCAGCTTGCACCCATCATCAGCCGAATGGAGCTGCACCCGGAAGACAGCATAGCTATGCTCCCCCGGCTGGCACCATCCCCCGACATCGTTCTTCTGGACCCCATGTTTCCCATAAGACAGAAGAGCGGCCTCGTAAAAAAGAAATTCCAGATGCTCCAGCAGCTGGAACAACCCTGCTCCGATGAACAGACCCTTCTGAACGCTGCCCTCTCAGCCGCCCCGCAGCGAATAGTGATAAAAAGACCCCTCAAGGGACCGTATCTGGCAGGTGTGAAGCCAAGCTATGCGCTGAAAGGCAAGGCCATCCGGTACGATTGTATCGTGCTCCGGTAGGCTTGCGCACAGCAGGATAAATTGAACCGCTGTTTCAGGCTCAGGTGATTCCAAAATTTCCTTCGGGAAATGCGCAATCTTTTGGAATTTCGGCGCTTATGGACTAGCCTAAGGCTGTATATTCCAAAGGAACCGGCTCAAACAACACTGTTCTTTGGAATGATCGGTCTGATAACATCTGTTCACTGCGATTTTTCCAAAAAATCGATGGATATTACCTGCAGTTTTTGGAATGTACCTGTGTAAAAGTCAATAACGGGGGTATGATTCCAAAAAGAACAGTCCAATTACATCATTTCTTTGGAATCCATTAAATAGAAGTCGATCACAGCGCCTTCCCCGCCTCATATGCTTCCTTCACCATAGCATCCACATCACTGTTTCCGCCTGCAATTATCTGCTTCACAAGCTCCATATTCTTAGATGTAAACGTCCCTATATACCATTCGTAATTCGGTAAATACTTTTCATACCCTTCCGGAGCTCCCTGAGCGAAGAATGCAAACAGCTTCTTGCAGTCTTCGAGCCGCGGATTCTTTTCCTTATCCAAAAGGCAGTAGTGACGGTTCATGAAGGTTATCATCGGTCCTGCTATCTGGGAATAGTAGTTAGGCGACGTTATAACAAGTGCGCCGCTCTCGCGAAGATCCCTGAAATACTGTTCCATATCATCCTCTATCACGCAGTCCGTGTCGTATTTACGGCAGCAGCCGCATGCCTGACAGCCCATCAGCTCCATTTCATTGACATTGTATATCTTTACATCATGTCCCGCTGCCTTTGCACCATCTGCAAAGCTCATTGCCATACGTGTCGAAACGCCGTCCTTGCGTGGGCTTCCCAAAACCATCGTTATTTTCATTATCATTACCTCCTCATATATTTCACGTAATTTTATCACAGTAATATTTTTTTGACAATCTTCTGCCGTATGGATATCCGCCGCCAGTTGGCGAAGCCATATATATCATTGGCCAGAAATGCAATAAAACAGATGACTACCGACAGATACGAAATATCGCTCATGGAGGCCAGTATCCACAGGATTATCAGCACCACATCGTTAGCCGCATACCATAATGCGAAAAATGCACTTCTCCTGAATGTCAGATACACGGCGGCAAAGCTGGTGGTAACGGACAGCGTGCTGGGTATCAGATTGGCAGTGTCAAAGGCCTTGAGGATGAAATAAAAAACGACGGTGACGATGACCGTAAGGACAGACATCAACAGGATCTCTTTTCTTTCGATACGGTTGACTGTCACCTCGGACCTGTTGCCGTTATATGGATTTCGCAGCCACGATATCAGCGAAAAGAGCGCCATCGGGGCCGTCATTCCAAGATACGTTATCATCTCGCCGTAATATGAGAATGTGAAGGATATTATCCCGTACAGTATGCTGAAAATCACCATCAGAAGCTGTCCGAAGGGATTGCCCTTGGCATTGAATATCAGCGACGTCGTTCCTATTACCGACGCGATGAGAGTCAGACAGCTTCCGCCTCCGAATATGCAGTATGAAACCACGATAAACGCTGTGGATACGGACCATAACGTGATCTCTCCCTTTGAAAAATATTCTGCTAAATATCTTATGCCTTTCATATAAAACCTCTTTAAAAAAGCATCCGCATACACATCTTCAAAGACCTAACGATGTGTAAACGAATGCTCATGCATTCACTACCCGGTGGCAGTCACGATAATATTTAATATATGATACCACAATATCCGTTATAATGAAACAGGGTTTTTCACATTGTTCCTGTAAATCAGCATCAGTGCCACCACCATCGTCACCAGCTCCGCCACGGGCACTGCAAGCCATACACCTGTCACGCCAAAAATCTCAGGAAGAACCAGCAGCAGAACCGTGATCAGACCAAAGGTCCGCAAAAAGGATATCAGCGCTGACAGCTTTCCATTGGATAGCGCCGTAAATGCAGCAGACGTAAAGATATCCACCCCGCAAAACAGAAAGCTGAACGGAAATATCAAAAAACCTTCCCGCGCGATCTCATAAACAGCAGTCCCCTTCTCCGAAAACACGCTCACAAGCTGCGGACCGAAAAGAAGCGCCGCGCTGCATATCATTACCGAAACCAGAACAATGAACCTCACGCATATATGAAACACGTTCCTGAGCTGTTCCCGGTCCCGTCTCCCGTAGTTATAGCTGATAACGGGAGCGACGCCCATGGAAAATCCTATGTAAAGGGCCGTCAGTAAAAACTGCGTATAGATGATGATGGTTATGGCCGCAACTCCGTTCTCCCCCAGAAGCCGCATCATTACAGCGTTGAACAGGACCGTTGTGACGGCAGATGCCGCCTGACTCACCATTTCCGAAAACCCGTTGGTGCAACTTTCTGTCAGTATGGAAATGTCCATGACCGGCCTTCTGAAATGCAAAGTGCGCTTTTTTGCAGAAAAAAACAGCAGTCCCGCAGCAGCCGGTATCAGATAACCTATGCCTGTTCCCACAGCCGCTCCTTTTATCCCCATATGCATCAAAGCCATAAAGACTTAATCCAGCAGGATATTTACTAGACCTGCACTTATGCTGAGCACCATCCCTGTCCCGGGACGCCCTGCCGTTACCATCAGATTCTGGAAAAGCACCTGCAGTATGCTTGCCGGGGTGAACAGCAGCAGGATGGAAAGGTATTCCCTGCAGTACGGAAACAGGATATCGCCTGCTCCAAGCCCTCTGATGATCACGTCTATGAAGACCGATGCAAAGACAGCGATCGATATTCCCGACAACGCTCCAGCACAGATGATCAAAGTAAAATCACGCGATGCCCGGATACGGTCCCCGGCTCCCATTTTTCGTGCAATGATGGCGTTTCCTCCTGTTGCGAGCATAGTCCCAAAGCCCACGATGAGATTGATGACGGGACATACGATATTAAGGGCCGACAGTGCGTTGGTTCCTGCGAATCGTGCTACGAATACCGTGTCGACGACCGTATATAATCCCATGGATATCATCGTTAAGATCGTCGGAAATGCAAACCTGAGAAGTGACTTTATATCAAAGCTCTGTGCCAGAGGATCTGCTTCCCTTCGCATGTCCTTTCGCTTATCATCCATGTTTCTCACCATCCGGGTGCGGTTCTTCCGGTTTCGCCTTTTGCAGTGTGAACCGCTGTGTCGGATATCCGAATTCCATAAGCAGCTCTCCCTCTGCAAAGCCGAGGCGTTTGAAGGCTTCACGATATCCGGTGTCTGCCCTGTCACCTTTTCTGAATGTCGTAATGCTTATCAGTCCAGAACCTGAAAGCTCATAAAGCGCTTTTTCACAAAAGGCCTTCGCGATCCCGCGATTCCTGTACTGAGGGTGAACTCCCAGAAAGTCGATGCTTCCCGATCTTTCATCAAAAGCCATGATGCCGATGGCAATATCATCATCCTTTAAGATCAGAGCCCGGCTGTTTTCTATGCACTGTCGCAGCTGCCCTGCATATCGCTCTTCATCGAGATGTGGAAAGCCGTCGATGACCAGGCGGACCAGCCTCATCCATTGGGGAATATCCTCGTTTGTCGCAAAGACGATTTTTTCACGCCAGTCGTTCGTATCTAAAACTGCAGGGTCTTCATTCAATGCATATCGGAGTTGAAGCGGATAGAATTCTTCCTCATCTCTGTATCGGTTCGGTGATTTCTTGTACATGGCCTTGAAAGCATCTGAAAAGGCCTGACGGCTTTCATATCCTGCTATCATAGCGATCTCGATGATCGGTCTGCCGGAGAAAACAAGCAGCTTTGCGGCTTCCGTCAGCTTGCGGCGCTGTACATAATCGTGGATGGTCAGACCTACCGTATCGGTAAACATGCGGTGCAGATGATATTTTGAGTAATGCACAGCTTTTGCAACGGTCTCCAGATCCAGCTTTTCGTGTAAATGGCTCTCGATGTGGTCTATTGCGGCTGTTATGGTTTTGATATTGTGGTGCATTGCAAATTCCTCCTGTTGTGATAAATGATAACGAAAAAATTTGCATCATGTTTCATATTTCTTGCTGTTTCTAAAGATTACAGCTTCTGATAAAGCTCGATCAGCTCCCCGTCGGGGCCTGTCAGGAAAATTATCCTTATTCCTCCCAATACATCAGGCTCGTAAGGCTCGTCGGCATCGAAGGTGTCTACGCCCTTTGCTTTCAGCTCTTTCACCACCTTTTCAACATCTTCTACATTAAAACAGAAATGTTCGCACACGCCCGGGTTTTTCAGCAGCATCTCCTTGTCGCTGGGCTCCACAAGCTCCACGATACCTCCGCCATCAAACACCATGTGCGTAAGCTTTTTGTTCTTTCCGTCACCTATATCCAGAATATCCGAAGCTGCAAACTTTCCGCCAAGCAGCTCATAAAATTTCATTGATTTTTCCGTATCTGCAGTAAACACCGCAACATGTCCAAGTCTCATAGAATTACCTCCTTTTATGATCAAAAACGATTGTTTTTCAGGCCTGCCTGTATTAACATTATATTGCGATAAAAAATATAATCAAGAATGCACTTTTTTGATAGATACTAACCAAAAAGAAAGTAAGGTAAACGATGAACAAATGCTGTGAAACTACATTCAACTGCCCCGTTGAAGCCACCGTCAAGATCATGGGCGGTAAATACAAGCCAGTCATCCTCTGGAATCTGGCCGATGGAAAAATGCGCTACGGTCAGATACATAGTCTTATCCCTGCCGTCACCGATAAGGTGCTGACACAGCAGCTCCGCGAGATGGAAAGAGACGGGCTGATCTCAAGAAAGGTCTATCCTCAGGTGCCGCCCAAAACGGAATATTCGCTGACTGATTTCGGCAAGACCCTGATGCCTGTGCTGGATGCCATGTGTAATTGGGGCAGGGATTATCTTGAAAAGTCAAAATGATCTTACGTATAGCTTTTAATATTGCGGTAAAATTTTGATAGTATATTGCATGTACAAATCGGTATTCATTTTTGAAAGTGATTTATAATTTTCACATTATTTTCAATTTTATATCACAAAATCATTGAATATTTATTGTTGATATCTACAATTCACGCAAATTAATTGCAAAAAACATTGACAAACAGCAAGGTAGTAAATATAATATAATCGTAGTAAAAATAGTAGCAAGCAGCTAAGGAAAAGAGGGATATCATGAGTAATGCTACAAAGAAAGTCATCGTTGAGAAGGTTGAATCTATTGTTAAAACTTTCAAAGACTGTGCTTATCTTATCGATGAAGTAGTACAACACGGTCAGTTATAAGATGATGATACTACGAAAAATAAAAAATAAATATTAAACATATTTTTCGGCAGGCATACAGCCTGCCGTTTTTTCTTATCACTTTAAATATCTCATTTGGAACTACCTGTCACCAATTCTATCCTATCCCTCGTACTGGAAAGTAGGCATCGGCTGAAGCTTGAACAGATTAGCTTTGTGCATACGGTTGATCTTCTCTTTCGTTTCAGGATCTT
>JAETSS010000051.1 GCA_021769545.1 Eubacterium sp. | reverse complement strand
TGAACGATGGACTGCATCCTCTCACCGCCGAACAGTCTCATAAGATCGTCCTCCATGGAGATGCAGAACTGTGTCTGTCCCGGGTCGCCCTGTCTTCCGGATCGGCCTCTAAGCTGGTTGTCTATACGTCTCGACTCATGTCTCTCCGTACCTATTATGCAAAGTCCGCCCAGCTCTCTTACCTTTTCCTGTTCTTCTCTTCGCTCTTCCTTGTACTTTTCATGAAGCTCCTTGAATTCCTCGCGGGCCTTGAGAAGCTCTTCATCGTCGCTCTGGACGAAGCTCGTCGCAAAGGCTATAGCCTCATCATCGTAGCCGCGCGCAGCCATTTCCTTCTTTGCCTCAAACTCGGGATTTCCTCCCAGGATTATGTCTGTACCTCTACCTGCCATGTTGGTGGCGATGGTGATGGCGCCGAGTCTTCCGGCCTCTGCGATTATCTGTGCTTCCTTCTCATGCTGCTTCGCATTGAGTACATTGAATGTCTTGATGCCGCGCTTCCTTAAGGCATTGGCTATCAGCTCCGATTTTTCTATGGAAATGGTACCTACCAGCACAGGCTGGCCTTTCTTATGGGCTTCCTCCACTCTGTCGACGATGGACTTGTATTTGCCCTTTTCTGTAGCGTATACGGCATCCTGCATATCGTCTCTGACAACAGGCTTGTTGGTCGGTATCACCACTACGTCCATATTGTATATGTCTCTGAATTCGCTTTCCTCGGTCTTCGCCGTACCTGTCATTCCCGCCAGCTTCTGATACATTCTGAAATAGTTCTGCAGCGTGATGGTGGCAAGGGTCTTGGACTCGGAACGGACGATAACATTTTCCTTTGCTTCTATCGCCTGATGAAGTCCGTCGCTGTAACGTCTTCCGAACATGAGACGACCCGTGAATTCATCTACTATGACGATCTCTCCGTCCTTTACGATATAATCTACGTCTCGCTTCATCATGTTCCTGGCTTTCAGCGCCTGGAGCACGTGATGGTTTATTTCCATGTTCTCAGGGTCGGAGAAGTTCTCGACTCCGAAGTATTTCTCACACTTTAAGACACCTTCATCGGTAAGGGCGATCTGCTTGTCTTTTTCTTCTATCGTAAAGTCCGCGTCTTCGCCTTCCTTGAGTGTCCTTACGAATCCGTCGGCACGCTTGTACATATCCGTCGATTTGTCGCCTTTTCCGGAAATTATCAGCGGCGTTCTCGCTTCATCTATCAGGATCGAGTCGACCTCGTCTATGATGGCGTAATTGAGCTCGCGCTGCATCATGGCTTCCTTATATATGACCATGTTGTCTCTCAGGTAGTCGAAACCGTATTCATTGTTGGTGCCGTAGGTGATATCGGCCTGATATGCCGCACGCCTTTCCTCCTCGGAAATCCCGTGGATGACGCAGCCTACCGTAAGTCCCAGGAACGTGTAAAGTTTCCCCATCCACTCCATGTCACGCTTTGCCAGATAATCGTTGACGGTGACTACGTGGACGCCTTTTCCTTCAAGGGCGTTGAGGTATGCAGGCAGCGTCGCAACCAGCGTCTTACCTTCACCTGTCTTCATCTCCGATATCCTTCCCTGATGGAGAACGATACCGCCTATTACCTGGACACGGAAATGCTTCATTCCCAGACTTCGCCATGCACCTTCTCTGCATACTGCGAAAGCCTCGGGCAGTATGTCGTCCAAAGTCTCTCCATCCTGTACCCGCTTCTTGAATTCGGCTGTCTTTTCACGAAGCTGATCATCGGTCAGAGCCTGCATCGCTTCGTCGTAGCTGAGAACCTGATCTGCTATTTTGGAAACCTTCTTTACTTCTTTTTCATTGAGATCTCCGAAGATTTTCTCCATTAAGCCCATGCTTCTTTCCCCTTTCTATTATCACTTTCAATTTCTTCTACTCTTAAATTGATCTCTATGGCCTTCCTGTCATCCGCCTTGGTGACTCTGGCCTTCAATCGCTTATCTTCGATGACTGTCTCGAAGGTGTCGTTTTTTTTCGGCAGCTTGTCCAGCTCCAGTACGACCCATCCGTTGACGGTCATTACATCCGGTATTTCTTCTATATCAAAATAATCGAATACCTTGTTTATATTGGCGCTGCATTTTACACGGAAGCTTCCGTTCTGCAGCGGCAGTATCTCCTTTGATATCACCACGTCGTGCTCGTCGAATATTTCTCCCACCAGCTCCTCGATGATGTCCTCCATGGTGACGAGTCCCTCCGTACCGCCGTATTCATCTATGACGATAGCCATGTGGGTCTTGAGCTGCTGCATCTTTTTCAGCAGGTCGGATATCTTCATTGCCGTTCCTACGAATACCACCGGCATTATATAATCCGCGACATTTCTGCCCGTCCCCGATATATAATTATGAAAATCCTTCTGATTTATAACGCCTACTATCTTATCGATATCTTCCTCATATACGGGCAGTCTCGAATAGCCCGTGTCTTTGAACATCTCCGCCAGTTCTTCCTTGGGACATTCTATGTCTATGGCCTTCATTTCAGGTCTCGGCGTCATGACATCCTCGGCCGTGAGCTCGTTGAATTCTATGGCATTCTGTATGAGCTTGCTGTGCCGTTCCTCGATGCCGCCTGAGCTTTCCGCTTCCTCTACCATGGTCAGGATCTCGTCCTCGGTGATAGCATCGCTGGAATCAAGATCGAATATCCTGGCTATGAGCTGTTTCCATTTCGTAAAAATGAAGTTTATGGGTGTCAGCAGCGTCATCAGCTTCTTGAGTATCGGAGCCGATGTCATGGCAAAGCTCTCGGGCATTTCCTTGGCGATATTTTTGGGGGTTATCTCTCCGAATATCAAAACGACAACTGTAATCACCACCGTGGCCACCGTAGGCCCATATGCTCCCAGAAGATTTACGAACAGCACCGTAGCGATGGATGTCATCGTTATATTTACTATGTTGTTTCCTATCAGTATGGTTGTAAGGAGTTTATCGTACTTTTCGGAAAGTTTAAGGACGCGCTCCGCCTTCTTGTCTCCGTCACCTGCCATGTTCTTGAGTCTGATCTTATTGATGGAGGTGAAGGCCGTCTCCGTCGCCGAAAAATATGCCGAAAGCATGATAAGTATGATTATAACGATAATGTCTCTGATGGTGTCACCACTCATTTAGCGCAGTCCGCTCCTTTCAAATGTTCTGCTTAAATTACAAATATCCAGTATATTAGTATACCTTATTTTTCCTTGGAAAGAAATATGTAACATGATAATTATTGTGTTGAGTTCATGAAAAAAGCAGCCATATCTGAAAATACGGCCGCATTACGGCGATACACATTTATCTTTGCTTTACATCTATAGAATACACCTCATTCTCATTAAGCAGAGCTTTAAGTGTCTCCTTATCTGCCATGAAGACGAAACCGTATATTATGACACCGTTTTTTGAAACATATTCTCTCGCCTTGTCAAGATCGGGATATTCTCCATTGCTTCCGGTCATCATATCAAGAAATTCCTCATGCTCCTCCATATACCCCAGAAGATCCATAAAGTGCGCCTTTGCATAAGAAGCATCCGCCTGCTTTCTCTCTATCTCCTGTGGATCATCGCCATCCTGCCACATGAACAGTGCCGGATATTTTTCCCTGTCCCATTGGAGCGGATTGCTGGCTGATGGTGTAAACTCAAAACCTATATTTTCCGGTCTGAAATACACGCCGTCCGCCGCCGCTTCGTTGGTCTTCACGGCGCACCAGCCTCTGCCGAAATCCTCATGAGATGTATAGAAGCTGAAAAAGTCTTCGTAATCCATCATTTCGTTAAGTGTCACATATGCATAGTATTTTTCATTGTCGTCAAGTTCTTCCAGCAGTTCGCCTGCATCCTGTCTGGCGACAATTCCGTGAAGAAATTCCCCTTCCTCACCGGGATTTTCCTTTTGCCATACTGCTGCTTCCAACTCGTCCTGCTGCGTCAGCGAAGCATCGGTCCTTTCCCGCTGGAACCATGCGAATCTATTGGCGCCCATGGGCTCCAGCCTGCCGGGATCGTACATTGTGAGCTTGTTTCGCGTTATCTTCCCCGAAAGCTCCCCGTAATCTTCACTGCTGCTCCATGAAGATCTTCCTATCCGGATATCATAATCGCCGTATCCATTGTCCTGTACCGCCACAAGGTTTCGGCGTGCCTCAGGAACCATGAGCTCGGTATATACTGCTATATCAAGGCTCATCCGGTTGGTAGCTTCGATGCCTTCCCCTTCATCTTCGCTTTCGGCAGCTATCTCTCCGGGATCGTAGTAAAATTTCGATACGAGACCCGGCAATACTGATATTATGAAAAGAACGATGACGACCGCTCCTATTCCTACACCGATACCCGTCTTTATGAATGCCTTTCTGATCTCTTTCCTGACGCTTTTGATGAAAGCTTCTTCACGGCTTGTCTTATCGAGGCCCTCTATGCTCCCTGCATCTGTTTCCGCAGTCGTACTCCCTTCGTGAGCTGTGTTATCACTGCCTGTCTCAATCCGATTCGTAAGCTGTTCTATCTGCTCATATTGAAACTCATTTATGGCGTCGTATTTATCCAGTTCTTTCTCAACCAGTCTCGTTTCTTCGTCATTAGCTGTCCCCTGTCTGTATTTATCCATCAATTCTCTAAAGCTCATGATATCCCTCCTTTTCAAGCAGCAGCTTCATATTTTTTCTTGCACGGTACAGTATCACTCTGACGTTCTCCGGGCTAAGCTCCAGCGCCTGAGCTATTTTTCCCGTGGTCATTCCTCCAAAATAAAACATATATACGGTCTCCTTCTGAATTTCCGGCAGATCCATAAGGCATTTGAAAAGGCTGCGTTTTCGTTCTTCCTTCAATATCGAAAAAACAAGGTCGGGCTCTACTGCCGAAAGCTCCGTATTTTCTGTCATGACTCCATAGTTTTTTTCATTTTTACGTGTATTTTCGACTACTCGTTTTCGCCTTCGCATCTCCTTCTTCATCTCATTTATGCAAATATTCCGCGCCACACGATAAAGCCATGCTCTGAAGTTTTCATGCTCATCGCTTAATGACATCAGCGCCTTTACGAATACCTCCTGCATCATATCCTCAGCCCGGGCGGCATCTTTGCAGAGGGAATACAGATACAGCCTGATCTCTTCCGCATACATGCCATATACACGTTCCAGCAAATTACGATCCATACTCCCTCCCTTCTTCTCATTCTACACTCTTACTTATATAACAATTTTACAGCATAATTGTTACAGGGTGAATCGCATGTCTATAAAATTTACTAAATCCTTAAAAATGACTGCCGAATAATACATATCACTATATATACCCGGCCGGGGTATGTATAGTTTTTAGCTGCCATTTTCTGTAAAAACGTGTATAAATCACACTTTTTTCGAAAATATACACGTCAGATTTTTTAATGACTACGATGATATCTTCCGGAACGCTTTTAGCTGTGCTACATATCGTTATCGTTAGCATCCGACTACTATATATAGTCTCCATAAAAAAACTATATGTCCTGCTACTTCATAAGGGTATCCGCAAACGTACTTAAATCGACAAAAAATCTTTTTTATACACGTCAACATACATTCTAAATGGGCCTACCCCGTCTTAGCGGTGAAATATCGCAGTTGATATTTCCTATTACACAAAAACGGACCCGAACCGAAGTCCGAATCCGAATATCAATATCCATATCTGTTACATTTCCATGATTATCGCAAACACAGGTATCGTTACTATGGAAAATATCGTGGAAAGCAGCACTGATTTTGTCGCAAAGGCGGCTTCGCCCTTGTACTGCTGGCTGAATATGGCAGATACCGACGCCACAGGCATTGCAAAGCTCAGTATCAGCACCTTTTCCAGAAGGGTGAAATCTCCCGCCCACAGCTTCAATACCACCAGCACCAATACCGGCACCGCCAGCAGTTTCAGGAAGCACACGGCGTATACATGCCAGTCGCCTACGATTTCCTTTATTTTGAGACCGCCTATCTGATGACCTATCAGGAACATGGTAAGGGGTGTCGTGGCATTGCCTATCATCTCTATGGAGCCTCCCAGAAGCGCCGGAAGCCGGAAATCAGCAAGAAACAGCGCCAGCCCTATCAATACGCCTATGAGGCCGGGGCTCAGGAACTGCTTCGGGTCCAGCTTTAGCTTCGCTCCCGCCGACATCTGTATCAGTATTATTCCTATGGTAAATATGAGCACATCGTTTATCATTTCAAGAATGGCCGCGAAGAACACCGATTCCGTTCCGTACAGCGCCTTGGTCACGGGAAGTCCTATGAAGCCCGTGTTTCCAAAAAGCAGCATGAAGGTGGTTATGTATTTCTTCCTGTCGGACATCCTCATGAGCTTTGCCAGCGGAAATGCCGCAGCTATGATTATCGCGAATATCACCACCGCTATTGCCAGCATATATCCGCTATCCTTCAATATCTGCACGCTGAATTCCATCTGCATTGCATCTATTACAAGGCACGGCCATGTAAGGTTGACCACAAATGATGAGATTCCATCGCTCTGTTCCACCGAGACCAGACCCTTCTTTCTGAAAAAGATCCCGGGAACGATCAAAATAAAGATCATGACCAATGAACTCAATATCTCTCCCACAACCATCGTCCTTCACCTCCGTAAATCGTTAAATCGTTTCCTTTCCTGCACATCTCCTGCACATCCCTCGCCGGCTCATCACTGCCTTGTCTCTCCCATACCGTATTCGTTCACCTGCTCCACCATATGGCCTATATTTCCCTCGCCGGCGAATTTTTCCGTATCGAAAAAATCCTCGTCAAGCTCAAGCCAGCAAAGCGGATGCAGCTCCGGTACCAGCTCTACATCGGTCTTTAGCCTGCCTGCATAGACCTCCATGTAACAGTTCTGATTGTAATATGTAAAATCCATCATGTGTCTGAGCTCTATCTGTCCGCCCGATATCCCGGTCTCCTCGTAAAGCTCCCTGTATGCGGCGTCGAAGCCGTCTTCTCCCGGCTCGATCTTGCCGCCCACCAGATTGTATTTTCCTTTGTATGGATCCTTAAGTCTTTTGCAGAAAAGGAGCCTGTCGCCCCGGCGGCTGTATACCATTATACAGTTATATCCCTGCATTTCGCTCATGTCTTGTTCCCCTTGCCTTTATTTTCTTAATTTGATATTTTCCTTCTGTTCCGCCTTTTCCCTGAGCCTGCTTACAGCGATGCATATGATGACGGTGATGACCATGTCGGGCAGTGTATTGCCAACAACGAAGTCCACATGCATCAGCATCCTGTAAACGATAAAGCCTATTCCCCATATTACCATATTATCGATATTAACGGAACTGCTGCTGTGATCTTTTTTTATTATGAAGAAATCTGCTATCTGCACTGCGATCATCGGCGCGAACACCGAACCTATCAGATAGAGGAAATCCGTTATGTCATCCATCGGGAACATTATCGCGCATAACGTTCCGACGATGGCTACAGCCACCGCTGCCCATTTGCCGTTGATCCCGGCAAATATGGATTCGCCGGACACTCCCGCAGAATAGGCATCCAGAAACGTTGTCGTCACCGTTGACAGCACTATTATCAGAAGTCCCGCTATGCCGAGCCCCGCCTTTACCATGATCTGAGCGATATCATACTCTCCCGTAAAAATCGCCGCTCCCATGCCGATGATAAACATCCAGCAGCTTACGACGCCGTATACGCATGCGCTGACAGCCGTGGCCCTGACAGGCTCTGCCGCAGCTCTCGTATAGTCGCTGACAAGAGGAAGCCACGAAAGAGGCATCGCAACGGAAAGCTCCACTGCCGCTCCGAAGGACATGCTTTCCTCTCCAAAGCCCACAGCCTCTCCGCCGCCGAATATCACCCTGCTCAGCATTATCGTCAGTATGAACAGCGCAGCCATCGCGACGGCATTGAGCTTTCCCAGCTTCCTGATGCCTATCATTATCCAGAGAACGATAAGTCCTCCGATCACTATACACCAGACCCATCTGCCTGTAGCCCACACGCCGTTGGCGGCCAGCGCGCCGTCGTATATCATGATGGCGGTCCACCCCAAAAGCTGCAGCACGTTCAATACGGAAAACAGCAGGCTTCCCTTCTGTCCGAAGCTCATCTTCACCGTCTCCATGGAGCTTTTTCGCACCTTGCCGCCTATGAGCCCCGCGCAGAAGATCATGAAGCAGCCTATCATATGTCCCGTGAAGACGGCTGCAATGCCCTTTCCAAAACCCAGCGGAGCCAGATATGTACCTGTGATGATCTCGGCGATGGATACCCCCGCTCCGAACCATATCAACCCATTCTCAAAGAGAGTCGTCCTTTTTTCCTCA
>JAETSS010000418.1 GCA_021769545.1 Eubacterium sp. | reverse complement strand
ATCAGCGGAAGGGCAATGGTCATGAGGCGGCGATTGATTTTCTTCATACGATCCTCCCTGCGAAAGCGCTCGTATGTGTGCGGTAAAAGAACCCAGCACACAGAAGCCGATTCTGTGTGCTGAGCACATCCAATCCAATATCAGCCCATCAGAGTCATTTGGTATTTTGCATTCAGGTCAAGGATCAGTTCATCAATTGAAATCTCATTCTCCATGAACAGTTCAATCCGATCTCCGGCATACAGATTAAAGTCCACGTTGTATGGCGTTCTGACTGCATGAAGAAGAAGCTGGGCGTAGATCGACGCTTGCATTTCTGTCGGATAGCCTGTATCCGGATCAGAGCACGCATAAAGCGCAGCGTCTTTCAGAAAACCAGCAGCCATCGTGTTCACGTCAGCGGTTCGCTGTGCTTCAACAGATGCGTAGCATGTGAGAAACTCCTTTGCCAGCTCCTTTTGCGTCGATGTTCGGCTGACGGCGATGGAATACGTCTGGCAGGGATAGATGGCCTCGTCGTTCAACAGCGGAAAAAACACAAGGCATCCTTCGGATGGATAAGTGCCTATATTATATGGGAGCAATAGGCATTCGGTTTCCGTGCTATCGACGATCACGCCTGCATCGAATGCTTCTTTCCAACGAAGCATTTCCTCACGGAAAAGCGTCGTGTCGAAATTGAATGTACCTTGGGTTGTGCACCACGCAAGATACTGGCTGTAGATTTCCGGAAAGCGCTTTGCGCCGCCAATTGCAGAATAACCATTGAGAAGCGGAAGATTACTGGCGGATTCAAAAAATGTTTCCCATGAATCGGGCTGCTTCGGGAACAAGGCAGCCAAATCTTGCATTTTGTCGTTGATGATATATCCTCTCGGCAATACATATAGAGGAAGGGCATCGGCGTGTTCTGTGATTAAATAGGGCATTTCGTTCCAGTTTTCAAGCATATCCCAGAGATCAGAACAATCCGATAGATCTTCAAGGATGCCGCTTGCACG
>JAETSS010000417.1 GCA_021769545.1 Eubacterium sp. | reverse complement strand
TTCATATCACATCGCCTGTCAAGCTGCAAATTGAGCGATCACATTATTTTACTGGATAACGGTGAGGTGATTGAGGAAGGTTCGCATGCTGAACTAACGAGTCATAACACTCAATATAAACATATGTATGAATTGCAGGCAAATCAATACAACTGGAGGATAATGATGATGAATGAATTATACCGCTGCGCCGCTGTTTTTTCTGCCAAAAATATATTGGTCTATCACAATGGCCAGTATCACAAGGCAATCATATCAGCTAAGATCAACGACCAGATCTTAGTTGGCGACTTTCTTTCATGTGAAATGGTTTATGATCAGATACAGGCAAACGGGATTGTCCAAAGGAAAAACTACATCAGCAGATTGCAGGCTGGCAAGGTGCAGGGACTGGCTGCGAACGTGGATATCGTTTTCATTGTCACGAGCGCGAACCGGGATTTTAATCTGGCGCGGCTGGAGCGGTATTATATTCTTGCGAAAGAGAGCGGAGCCAGGATCTGTTTTGTCCTCTCAAAAGTGGATCTGACGGATCAGTATGAGGAATTAGCGGATATCATAACCAGCCGTTTTCCCGGAAGCGCTGTCGAAAAGACAAGCATATACCAGCCGGATACGGAGCGTTCATTGTTTCATCACTGGCATGAAAATGAAACGGCTGTCTTTTTAGGCAGCTCTGGCGTTGGGAAGTCTTCATTGATCAACCTGATGCTGGAAAATGAAGTCATAAAAACCAATCATGTCCGGGAAAGTGATGACCGCGGTCGTCATACGACGACGGCAAGACACCTGTATTTGCTGTCTGACCAGAGGGTTGTCATTGATACCCCGGGTCTGCGCAGCGTAGGCATATCAGCAAAGGCGGATACGATCGACGAATTATTCCCTGAAATCAAGGAGCTGGAAAGTCAGTGCAAATATAAGAACTGTTCTCATCTGAGCGAACCGGGATGCGCGATCCGTGACGCAATAGAGAGGGAAGAACTGGATTATGACCGCTA
>JAETSS010000416.1 GCA_021769545.1 Eubacterium sp. | reverse complement strand
TTCTCCACTTCATCAAATAAAATAACCGAATAAGGATGCGTACGCACCTGATCACTGAGCTGTCCGCCTTCTTCGTGGCCCACATACCCCGGAGGAGACCCTATCATCTTAGATACAGAGTGCTTCTCCATATACTCTGACATATCGACCCGGATCATAGAATCTTCGTTTCCGAACATCGCCTCCGCAAGCGCTTTTGATAGTTCCGTCTTTCCTACACCCGTGGGGCCAAGGAACAGAAAAGAACCAATCGGACGTTTTGGGTCTTTTAATCCAACACGCCCCCTCTTGACGGCTCTGGCCACCGCACTGACTGCTTCCTCCTGGCCCACGACCCTTTTATGAAGAACCTGTTCCAGCTTTTTCAGTCTGTCCGTATCGCTCTCAGCAAGCTTCTGCACCGGCACTTTTGTCCACGCAGATACCACGTCAGCAATATCGTCTTCTTTCACTTCCGGATGGTGGGATGCCGTCTTTTTCTGAAAACGCTTTTTCAAGTTTTCCAGCTTATCCTCAACCGCTTTCTGTTCAGTGTGAACAAGAGATGCCTTCGTAAAGTCGCCGGATTTAATGCACTCCTCTTTCTGCTTGAGCAGTTCTTTCAGGGAATCTTCCAGACTTTTAAGATTCTCCGGCACTTTATAACCTCGCATACTGACCCTGGAACATGCTTCGTCCAGGACATCAATTGCTTTATCCGGAAGATTTCTGTCTGTAATATATCTTTCCGAAAGCTGTACCGCTGCTTCAAGGGCCTCTTCCCGTACAGACACCTTGTGGTGGGCCTCATATTTACCGCTCAGTCCATGCAGGATCTCAAGACATTGCTCTTTGGTCGGCTCCTCTACTGTAATCGGCTGAAACCGGCGCTCCAGAGCCGCATCTTTTTCGATATATTTTCGATACTCCGCTATCGTCGTTGCACCGATCAGCGGCATCTCACCGCGGGCAAGGGATGGTTTCAGAATACTGGAAGCGTCAATCGCGCCTTCCGCTCCGCCTGC
>JAETSS010000415.1 GCA_021769545.1 Eubacterium sp. | reverse complement strand
GGAGGTTCAGAGGTACTACTTTGTCCATTCCTACCATGCAGTGTGCAAAAAGCAGAGCAACATATTGATGACCTGTGAGTACGGATATGAGTTTGTAGCAGCAGTGTACAGTGATAATGTATACGGAGTACAGTTTCATCCAGAAAAGAGCCATCTGTATGGAATGGCGCTGATGAAGAATTTTGTGGAGATGAGATAATGTACAGACGACCGCGCATCATTCCATGTTTGCTCATTGATGATCAGCGCATGGTCAAAACGGTTCGGTTTGATAAACCGAGATATCTTGGCGATGTCATCAACGCGGTAAGGATCTTTAACAACAAAGGAGTGGACGAACTTGCGGTTCTGGATATTTCTGCGACGCGTGAAAATCGTCAGCCGGATTTTGAACTGCTGCGGGATGTTTCCACGGAGGCATTCATGCCTCTGAGCTACGGCGGCGGAGTGAAAAATATGGAACAGGTGCATCAACTGTTCTCCATTGGTTTTGAAAAGGTCATTCTCAACACAGCGCTAATTGAGGACGAGATTTTTGTCCGTAAAGCTGTAGCCTATGCGGGAAGTCAGAGCATCGTCGCATCTATCGACTATCGGACGGACGCCTTTGGCACACAACGTTGCTATACAAATGACGGAAAGAAAAGGACGGAGTACACCCCGATAGCGCTGGCGCAGCGCGCACAATCTTTGGGAGTTGGAGAAGTTCTGCTCAATTCCATTAACGCGGACGGCTGCATGAAGGGCTATGATATCAAGACCGTCCGTGCCGTGGCGGATTCCGTAAGTATTCCGCTGGTCGCATGTGGCGGCGCAGGCTCAATGGAAGACATAAAAGCCGTTCTGGAGCAGGGACATGCACATGCGGCAGCGGCTGGTAGTTTTTTTGTCTATTATGGACGCATCAAGGCAATCCTGATTACTGCCCCGACTGAACAGGAATATCTTAAGGCTGGTGTTTTCGCAGAGGACTGAAGAGTGGAGAAGTTATTTAGACGAAGTCTAT
>JAETSS010000050.1 GCA_021769545.1 Eubacterium sp. | reverse complement strand
GGCAGTAATGCTACGATTCTTGCCCTCTTGATAGCTGTTGTGACTTCTCTCTGGTGAAGAGCGCATGTTCCTGTGATTCTCTTAGGAAGGATCTTGCCTCTTTCTGTCACATACTTCTTCAGCTTTTCAACGTCTTTGTAATCTATAGTTTCTGTCTTATCAGCACAGAACTGGCATACTTTTTTTCTTCTCATGCCGCCACGTCTTTTATTATCCATGATACTATCTCCTCTCTTTTAGAATGGAATATCATCATCCTGGATCGCCTGAAATCCTTCAGGTACACCCATGTCTCTAGATCCGGAGTCCTGTCGGTCCTGATACGAGCCCTGCTGTGAGCTTTGATATCTTCCGCCGCCTGCTCTGTCGTTTCTGTCTCCCCACTCTAAAAATTCTACTCTGTCGGCAACTACGTCAGTAGTGTATACTGTAGCGCCGTCTCTGTTGGTATAGCTGCCTGTCTGAATCCTTCCCTGGACTCCTACAAGTCTTCCCTTTGCCAGGAATCTTTCGCAGTTCTCCGCCTGTCTTCCGAACACGGTAACTCTCGGAAAATCCGTTTTCTTTTCCTGACCCGATCTTACAGGTCTGTCTATGGCTACCGTAAAGGTCGCAACTGCCATCTGGCTCTCGGAAATATACCTTACTTCAGGGTCTCTGGTCAATCTCCCAATCAGTACTACGCTATTCATACTGCACCCCTCTTCCTATTTTACATCTTTATTGATTATGATATGTCTCATAACGTTGTCTGAAATTCTGAGTCTTCTGTCGAGCTCCTTCGGCAGCGTTGGCTGTGCCTTGAACTCGATGACAACATAATATCCTTCAGGCTTCTTCTGAATAGGATATGCGAGCTTTCTCATTCCCCATACGTCTACATTGCCGACTTCGCCTTCAGCAGCGATGATGCCCTTAACTGTTTCTACAGTAGCATCCTTTTTCTCATCTTCCAATGTAGGGTCGATGATGAACATTAACTCATAGTTTATCATTTGTTTCACCTCCTCGTGGACTAAATGGCGATAAGCATCCCTTATCGCAAGGATTTGCGCAGACCGCGCATTTATATATTATACATTATTATGTGGGAAATTCAAGCATTTTTGTATGGTTTAAAATGGATTTTTATATCGGTCGGTCATCACACCGCCGGGATCTGCAGATTCCCCAGAACAGATTTCATAAGCTCATCGGTCATAACTATATTCCAGCCGTAATATCCGTCATCTATCATCGGTACGAACACCACCGTCTCAGTCACCGCGCCGTTCTCTGCCGCCTTTTCTATCTGCTGTACATAAAGTTCAAGACACTGGGCGTTGAGCTTTTCCTTGTCTGCAATGTCGTCGGTGTACAGATTGGACACGACATAATCGTATGACGCCGAATCATAAGCGCTCATCACGCCGCTGAAATCACCGCTTTTTACGATCACCTTGGCTACCGCCACATCATCCTTGCTGACCACCTTCTCCACCTCATAGGAAAAATTGCTGAAAAGCGCCGCGTTCATCCTTTCCACGACTGCATCGTCTCCCTGGACGTTGGTAATGAAATTCACATAGCCGTTATCCATATACTTTTCCATGATATATGAATCCCTGGATTTAAGGCCGTCCAGAAAATCCGTTACCGCATCGTTGGGCGTTGTGGATACGATATTTACTATTCCCGACTGCATAACTGCGGAAATTATCATGGTTACTATGATTTTCAATATATAGTGCATATTGCCTGCTCCTGACTTGATTATCTCAAAGGTTGTTTTTTTGCCATATATTACTTATAATATATGAGAACCTATCGTTTTTCAAGCAAATGAGGTCATTTATGGATATTACGAAAGAAACGACTATAACCGATACACAACGCAGGGGATCCCGAAAAAAATCTTTTATAAAGATCGCCGTTACGGTGATCGCGGTGTTTATTCTGTCCGCCGCACTTATCATTTTCGGGATATACACCTCTGTGGAAAACATCAGGGCCGATGCCGCCCGCACCAGCAACGAGCTTGCTGCACAGGGAGCTTCTGCCGCTACCGATGTGGACCTTGCCAACGCCCTTAGATCGTCTACGGTAAACAAAGTCATAGAAGGTGAATCTATACCTTCATATTCGGTCTCGCAGATAATGCAGATGGATGTTAGCCAGCCCAGCGGAGTAACGGTCGCAGAGCTCAGACTGGTGACTAAGGGGAATCTGGTAGGCCTTGAAGAGGCCTTTTACAAGGCTGAACAGGATTATGGCATCAACTGCCTGTTCGTTATGGCTATCGCAGCACATGAAAGCGCCAACGGGACCATGTGCTTCAAACCAAACAACATGTTCGGCTTCGGGTCCAGCGGATTTTCCTCCAAGGCAGAATGCATCGACGTTGTTTCAAGGGCCCTTGCCAACAACTACCTGTCTCCCGGCGGCAGCCTGTATTCCGGAAAGACCATCTCTTCGGTAAACAAAAGATATGCCGCCAGCACCACATGGGACGATAAGGTGGCCAGCAATATGGCAAGATATTATTCCGTTATCAGCAGGAACCACAACGCGGCGCTGGACAAGCTGAAATAATATTAAAGAGCACTTAAAAACCCCGCATAACTGCGGGGTTTCGAATGTCATTAATCCAAATTGTACTTGTTCTTGAATTTCTCAACACGTCCGCCTCTGTGAGCGAATTTCTGCTGACCTGTAAAGAATGGATGGCACGCTGAGCAAATGTCTGTTCTGATCTCTGAGTTAACAGACCTTGTCATAAATGTGTTACCGCATGCGCAAGTTACTTTACATTCCTTGTAGTCAGGATGGATTCCTTCCTTCATGCTAATCACCTCTTTCCTGCTCAGGTTAAACGCCCTCGCATAATTACTGTTAGATTTTACAGCTCCTATAGGATAGCATAACGATAAATCAAATACAAGTTTTTTTTGCTTTTCGTGAGCTTTTTCTTGACCCGTAAAGGCCAGACGCTCCATCTGCCTGCAGTTTCGTTGATTTGCCGGGACAGGCGGAAAAGTTTTATCCCGAAGTTTGCATACATGTTTGGGAAACCGTTGACAAGAGAAAGAGAACGTTGTATATTATAAATAGAAATGCTACCGATAGACGGTTAGCCAAATAGGGTAAATAATCGCCTAATTTGACTGTGTGAGGCGATTATTTTTTCTTTGCATAATCCAAAATTGCGACGATCAACATGGCTACGCCAATTATGATCGTGAATTCTTCATATGTAGAAATACTCACCACCTCCTTATTATGCGATTCGGATTTTTCACCGTAATTGCAGCAATAACGGAAATGGCTAACCGCCTACCGTGTCTCTGGTAGCATGTGCATATTATACCATATCTTACATTAAATTCCAATACTTTTTTATTCAGGAATTTCTATTTTATCAAGTATCCCCGAAAGCTTCGCAAGAACTACACCGTAATTTGTGATGGGTACGCCTGCGGCTTCTGCAGCAGCGATCCTGCTTAGTACATGGGCTCTGTTGAACATACACGCTCCGCAGTGGATCACCAGATCGAATCCTTTAAGTTCTTCCACATCTGGGAAATCATTGCCGCACACATTGACTACTTCTATACTTTTTCCGAATTTTTTTCGAAGCATATTCGGTATCTTTTCGCGTCCGATGTCCTCCGACAAAGGCACATGGGTACACGCTTCGGCGATCAGAACCCTTGATTTTTCAGTCATTTCGTCTAATTGCGATGCACCCGATACGAATTTATCTATATCTCCCTTGTACGCAGCGAACAGGACGGAAAATGATGTAAGCAGGCTTTCTTCCGGCTTCTTCTCATACACCTGCTTAAAGCACTGTGAATCGGTTATTATCAGATCAGGGGCCCGTCCAAGGGCTGACAGTGCACGCTCAAGTCCGTCCGCTGTGGTGGAAACGGCTGTACACTTCTTATCCAGCAGCTCCCGCAGCGTCTGTACCTGTGGCAGTATCAGCCTTCCCTTTGGGGCCTGTATATCCTGAGGCATTACAAGCAGCACAAGACCGCCCTCCCCGACGAGATCGCCGAGGATCTTCCTCCTGAGAAAATCCTCAGGCACAGTCTTCTCTATCATACCGCGAAGCTCCGCCAGTCCCAGCTTCCCGGCGGCGCTGACCTTTACACATGGACAGGACGGAGCAAGCTCCGCGATCAGCTCCCCTGCCCTTTCCATGCAAAGCCCGGCGGCAGCGCTTATACCGCTGCCGCACCCACAGTCTGACGGCTCCCATTTATTAAGTGCAAATATCACAGGAACATTTTTTTCTCCGAGTATATCCAGCCACTTCTTTTCATATGCCAAAATATCGCAAGCCGTTTCCCGGGAAATCTCCATTGCATCTTCCGGCAATTCCGCTATACGCTCTGCCGTCTCCCGGGCGTCCACCACGATGACGGCCACATCGGTCTTGCCGGCCACCTCCTGAGTCCGCTCTACGCGAAGCCTTCCCAGCTCGCCCTCATCGTCGAAGCCTGCGGTATCGATAAATACCACAGGGCCTATGGGATGAAGCTCCATGGACTTGTAAATGGGGTCGGTGGTCGTGCCCGGGGTGTCTGAAACGATGGCTATGTCCTGTCCCGTCAGCGCATTGATCAGCGACGATTTTCCGGCGTTCCTTCTGCCGTATATGCCGATGTGCAGCCGCTCGGCTCTCGGAGTATCATTGAGTCCCATATAAACCTCCTATACTGTCAAAGATCTTTCGCCTTTCCAAACCCAAACTCTTTGGCCTAGAACCTGAAGTCTCTGTCGCCCTTCTCGATGGCCGCCAGCCTCTCCTGACATACCTCTCTCACCTTTTCGTTAGGTATCATTGCAAGCCTTTCTGCGATTATCTTATCGCCTTTCTTGTGGGTCTCCTCGCTGGAATAATCCATCAGGAATTCCTTGAGGGTCATCAGCGCATTAGGCTGGCAGCAGTTGGCGATCTGTCCCGATTTCAGCAGGCTCATGAATCTGTCGCCTGTCCTGCCTTCTCTGTAGCATGCAGTACAGAAGCTAGGCACATAGCCCAGGTCGATGAGCCAGTCTACGACTTCGCCCAGAGATCTTCTGTCTTCAACGTCGAACTGTACTGTATCCTCGTCGCGTTCGTCCTCAACGTAGCCGCCTACGCTGGTCCTGCTTCCGCCGCTGATCTGAGTGATTCCGATCTCTAGACATTCTCTTCTCGTCTTGGCGCTTTCACGTGTGGACATAATCATTCCCGTATAAGGTACGGCGATCCTCAACACAGCTACTATCCTCTTGAACACGTCATCGGGAACTCCGTTGTCAAAGGTGGTCGGATCGATATCGTCTGCCGGTCTTATTCTAGGGACGCTGATGGTATGCGGTCCGCAGCCGTACGTCTTCTCGAGATGGTGTGCATGCATCAGCATACCGACGAAATCATACTTGTAGTTTTCAAGACCGAAAAGCACTCCGCAGCCCACGTCGTCTATGCCGGCTTCCATAGCTCTGTCCATGGCCTCCGTGTGATATGCGTAGTCGCTCTTAGGGCCTGTCGGGTGCAACTCTTCATAGGCTTTCTTATTGTATGTTTCCTGGAAAAGTATGTACGTTCCGATGCCTGCCTCTTTCAGCATCTTGTATTCTTCCACCGTAGTCGCCGCGATATTGACGTTGACTCTTCTGATGGCTCCGTTCTTGTGCTTGATGCTGTAGATGGTCTTGATGCTTTCAAGTATATATTCGATAGGATTGTTCACAGGGTCTTCTCCCGCTTCGATGGCAAGTCGCTTGTGGCCCATATCCTGCAGTGCGATGACCTCCTGCTTTATCTCCTCCTGAGTCAGCTTCTTCCTCGGGATATGTTTGTTCTGGCCGTGATATGGACAGTAAACGCATCCGTTGACGCAGTGGTTGGACAGGTAAAGCGGTGCGAACATCACTATTCTGTTTCCGTAAAAATGCTCCTTTATCTCCTTGCCCAGTTCAAAGGTCTTCTTTATGATCTCAGGGTCCTCGCATTCCAGCAGCGTCGCCGCTTCTTTATATGAAAGCCCCTGATACTTTCTGCCCTTTTCCAGGATCTCCTCCATCATGGCAAGATCGTTCTTGTGTTCCTCTGCGTATTCCAGAGTCTTCAATATCTGCTCATGGTTTATGAATTCTTCCGCTTTTTTCGATGTGCTGTTGTATACTGCCATTTTACTTTTCCTTTCCTTCCGTTTATTTTTTGCGTTCATACTTATGCAAAGTTCAAATTAAAAACCTCCGCAGGCATATCCCGCAGAGGCTGTTATGACATATATATGATGATATCGGATGGCTGTCCTGCAGTCTCCTTCATCATCCTATCATCGCCTTTTCCCTCGGTCAAACCCTTGGCATCAGTACGAAGTATTTATTTTAATTTACATTTTACCACACGATCGCGTCCCGGTAAATCCTTAATTACCTCAGCAGGCGTATATTTACCGGCATCCTTAAGCATCTTTCTCAGATCCTCTCCCTGATCATGACCTATCTCCATCATCAGAAAACCCTCCGGCTTGAGATACTCTGCAGCCTTTTCCACGATTATCCTGTAGAAATCAAGCCCGTCGCGTCCGCCGTCCAGCGCTTTGAGAGGCTCATGCTTCTTGACCTCGTCCTGCAGGATGGAGATCATATTTGTCTTTATGTATGGCGGGTTCGTCACGATCATATCGAATTTTTTACCGTTATGCGGTTCGAACATATTTCCCTGATAGAATTTTATCTTGACCCGCAGATTTTTTGCGTTTTCCTCCGCTGTCCTGATGGCCGCTTCGCTTATGTCCGATGCCGTGACCCTTATATTGCCGCATATCTTGGCAAGGGATATGCCCACGGCTCCGCTGCCGCAGCAGAGATCCAGTACCTCCCATTCCTTGCCGCCCTTTAGCTTTTCAAAAAAAGAAAGCTTCTCTCTGGGCGTCTTCTGGATGGTCCTTGCCGCCTCGCTTACAAGCGTCTCGGTATCCTGTCTGGGTATAAGTACGTCGGGATTGACCTTAAAGGCGTATCCCATGAACTCCTGCTCGCCCGTAATGTGCTGCAGGGGTATGCGCTGCGCCCTCCTTGCTATAAGCTCCATATATTTCTTTTCTGTTTCGGCATCGACCTCTTCCTCGGCTTTCAGAAACAGATTTACCTTATCCATTCCCGTAAGGAAACAGTAAAGCTCCTGTGCATCTATTTTAGGATCCATGCAAAAAGCCTTGGAAAGCCGATATTCTCCTTCTTTCACAAGTATTCTCGTTTTCATCGTTATCCTCTTTGTTTTCCGGTTTCCTGCTATAAAAATCTTCGCATCTTAAGGCGTGAACGCTGCGTCATTACCGCGCTTGCGTCATCCGCCATATATCCGCGCGCCTTCGCTCTGCCGCCGCCAAAGACCCTGCTCCTGTCTTTTGCACCTGACATGCAGCGATCGCTCCATCCACAGCTTTTCGCAGCATTGTCTTTTGCAGCACTTTCTGCATCACCTTTTGCAGCACCTCCGCAGGACTGCACCGCAGCCGACTTTCCCTCAGCCACAAGCACCGCATTTATAGCCGCGATCGCAACCTCAAGCTGGCTGTCGTCAGGCTCCTTGGTGGTTATCTTCTGGAGATAGAGTCCCGGCACGCTAAGTATCTTAACTACGATATTATCACTTTTTCCCGCCCATCTCAACAGTTCATATGAAAGTCCTGCTATCACGGGAAGCAGCAAAAGCCTCGAAACCACTCTAAGTATCAGGCTGGGCCAACCCAAAAGAAAATGCAGCGCAAATGCGATGATGAATACGAACATCAGAAAGCTGGTCCCGCATCTCGGGTGGAGCGTCGGGAACTGTCTGCAGTTTTCCGGCGTAAGCTCAAGTCCGTTTTCAAAGCAATGTATCGTCTTATGCTCGGCTCCGTGATACTGAAACACACGCTTGATCTCACCCATGAAGGAAATCGCCCACACGTACAGCACAAACAGCAGTATGCGCACTGCGCCTTCCACGAAATTCAGCCAGAATATACTGTCGGTGACCAGCTTCATGAGCCCTACCGCTCCAGTCGGCAGTATTATGAATATCCCTACCGTGAAGACCAGCGCCAATGCCACCGAAAGATATATCATGAAATTCCATGCCGCCTTGTTGCCGAATCTTTCGCCGAGCCATTTTTCAAATCTCGTTTCCTCGTATTCTTCCTCGTCAAATTCCCCGAGGATCTCCGCAGCTCTCATGAGCTTGCCTGTCCCCACCACCAGAGACGCTATGAAGGACACGACTCCTCTGACAAGGGGCACCTTCATCCATTTCTTCTGTTCTTTGACATCCTCTGTTTCGACTTTGATTTCTCCGCCCGGAAGTCTGAGAGCGAGTGCCGTCTTGGTCTCTCCCCTCATCATTATGCCTTCCATCACCGCCTGTCCGCCCATCTTGGTAGGGCAGGCGTCCTTGAGAAAAATCTTGCTTAAATCCATATTACCCCTCTAGCTTTATCTTTCTTATTACCTCAATAAAGTTCTTATTGTCCTGC
>JAETSS010000049.1 GCA_021769545.1 Eubacterium sp. | reverse complement strand
CCGGATGCATATGACTGTCCACATTGCCCGGAAGTACAGTACCTCCCTTGGCATCTATGACCTTGCTGTCACCATCCTCATATTCCATAGCTTCTTTTTCGCTTCCGATAAATTCTATAATTCCGTCTTTTATAACTATTGCTTCCGCTGTGGGATTTTCACCATCTACAGTATATACTGCACCGTTTTTGATAATGATGTTGGATGCATCCTCTTTACCTCCTCCGCATCCGGTTAAGGTAACAATCATAACAAATGATAAAATAAATACCAGGGTTCTTGTTAATTTTCGTTTCATACTTCTCCTCCTGTCTTTTACAAAAGATTAGTACATCGACTATGACCTGCTGTCATATTATATATTTCAGCGTAAAAAGAAAATAGCACAGCTGTGCTATTTTCTGAAATTTCATATGTTTTTAATAATTCTTGCTAGATATACCTTGAAATCAAAGCGTTCATCTGATGTTCCCATTCATCGGCATTTTCTGCTGACTGTGCAAGATTCCTAAGCTGCTCAATATCTCTCTGAGGCAGCAGCTTCATATCGGAAGGTCTGTTTACCTTAACCATTCTCCTGGCGGCCTGATACATTCGCCTTTCCATATCCGGCAGTGCCAGATACCTGTCGATCATCCCCAGCATTCTGCTTTTATCATTTTTGAGACTGCCTTCCACATCCTGCAGCAGATTTATCATATGGTCGCTGACCAGGTACGTCTCCACGCCCTCCGCCCGCTCTATGACAGTGCGGATTTCCATGAGCTTTTCATCGTCGCTGCACAGGGTAAATTCCCCGTTGACAAAATCCTCGTAAAGCTCGGTGCCGGGCTTTATGGCAGCCGTCCTTATCCTGAGAAAATCAGGATCCACTTCATTTACCACATGAGCTGTACCGAGAGCATTGTCCTCGCTAAGCTCCCTTCCTCCGAGACCGGGCATGAAATATATGGAAAGTTCGATGCCGCCCGCCTTTACATTTTTCCCTGCCGTGATCTCCTGCTGCTGAGTGACGCCCTTGTTTACCTTTTTCAAAACAGCATCGGAGCCTGACTCGAACCCCGAATGTATCCTGTCGAGACCTGCCGCCTTAAGCTCTGCAAATTCCTCCCCACTGACCTTTGCAAGATTTTCCGCACGACCGTAGGAGGTTATCCTCTTTATGGACGGAAACGCCTGTCTTAAATAGACCAGCACGTCCGTAAGTCTGCCGCTGCTTAGGGCTGTGGTATTGCCGTCCTGAAGGAATACGTTTTCCGCGCCTCCTATTATCCAGTTTGCCATCATGTAAAGGCACTGGCGCTCATCGTCAGTACCCTCCATCAATTTTCTGTTGAGTCCGTCGATATCCCATGTACCGTCATGGTTCCTGTACCTTTCCACCACCTGCGCCTGATATACCATGTTGTCGATATCGGCCTTGATGCTGTCGGCACTGTAAGCCTTGAATTTCGTATGTCTGTAAAGCTGGCAGAACTTGCACCTGTTCCACGTACAGCCGTTGGTGACCTGCAAGAGCAGGCTATTTGCTTCACTTGGCGGTCTTATTGGACCTATCCTGAATGTTCTTTCTTCCATTTGTATTCTCCCCTTATATTCTCCTCATTAAATTCTCACTTTATCATATTCTTTAATATACTCTATGCATTATACCACACATTCAGGAGTATTTAAGTATAATTTAAGGAGTTCTCATGATGATCGATAGGATACTTACCGGCAGATTCACCGGTATCCCCGTGTTTATCACAGTCATGCTGCTTATTTTTCACCTTACATTTAATGTGATAGGGAAATTTCTCAGCGATATCCTCTCCGCGTGTATTGACGCCGCCGTATCTCGGTTAAGCTACATGCTTCTTGCTGCAGGCGTGAACCCGCCCTTCCACGACCTTGTGATCGACGGTGTATGCACAGGAGTTGGAAGCGTACTGTCCTTTGTACCGGTCATAGCGGTATTGTTCTTTTTTCTTTCGCTGCTCGAGGGAAGCGGTTATCTTCCCAATGTCGCAGCTCTGATGGACAGACCCATGATGAAACTGGGACTGTCCGGAAGATGCATAGTCCCCCTCGTCATGAGCTTCGGCTGCGCCGTCCCTGCCGTCATGGCTGCGGATTCCATGCTTACCGCAAGAGAACGCATGAGGACGATACCTCTCATTCCCTTCATGTCCTGCAGTGCCAGGCTGCCTATCTACGCCTTGTTCATTTCGGTTTTTTTCGAAAGGTACAGGATCCTGGCGATGACCGGCATATATGCCGCAGGGATCCTTACCGCCCTTTTGTACGCCCTCTTTATGAAGCGCGCACAACCTCGCTCCCGCGATATTCTGCAGACTGCGCCTTCCGTTCCTTACAGACTTCCGGATATGCATGCAGTCCTTTCGATAGTATGGCTCAATGTGAAAGGTTTTATAAAAAAGGCCTTCACCGTGATATTCATGGCATCGGTGATAATATGGTTCCTTCGCTCCTTCGACACCCACCTCCACCTGATCTCCGACGAAAGCGACAGCATCCTGGCCGTTATGGGAAAATGCACCGCGCCTTTATTCACGCCTCTGGGCTTCGGAGACTGGCACGCATCAGCAGCCGTTATCGCAGGCATTTTCGCAAAGGAAGCTGTGATAAGCACCTTCGCCGTTCTCGCATGTGCACACCCGGGTGTTTCTCTGCCCGGTATGCTTTCGGATATCTTTTCACCGGCAGGCGCTTTTTCCTTTATGATCTTCTGTCTCCTCTACGTCCCATGCATAGCCACCGTCGCCGCGATACGAAGCTGCACTGGCAGCCTCCGCTACGTCGCAAGGTTGATCATGATCCAGTTGTCCATCGCGTGGCTGGCATCATTTTCAGCATACTGCATTTTCACACTTGTTATTTAAATAACGATTTCCCGCCTTTTGCATGTATTTTGCAGAAAATTCTTGTTCATTTACTTTCTTGCGCTGCCGGAGAGCTTGCACATGTGCAACCGATTGTTTTTCCGCAACTTTGATGCTATTTTCCAGCAACAGTATATTCATTATCGAATTTTTCGAAAAGTTAGTCATGCTTTTTTGCAACCAATAGCAAGATAGTGATAAAAAAGACCCTTTTATCGTTACAAAAACGTCATTATTTTAACAATTTTGCCTTCATTGTTTTCGACTTGTTTGTTATTGTTGACATACCTATATATTTGAAGGTATTCTGTATACAAGGTTTTATTTTTATTTTATGTCATAAAAAAAGGTCACTAGAACAAAGCCGGCTTCGCCAATCCTGTTTTAAAGGCAGACTTTGTTTATATTCAAGACCGATACGGAAAGGAGCTGCTTATGAGCGAAAATTGCACTTTATGCCAAGAAGCAAAAGAAAATGCAAAAAAACTGGATGCGATCATCGAAAAGTACAAGGACACTCGGGGAGCATTGATACCTGTGCTTCACGAAGCGCAGGATGTATACGGATACCTGCCCCTTGAAGTGCAGCGTACAATCGCCGAAAAGCTGGACATTCCATTGGCCGAGGTCTATGGCGTCGTAAGCTTTTACACTCAGTTTTCCATCAATCCCAAGGGAAAATACCAGATCAACGTATGCATGGGTACCGCATGCTACGTCAAGGGAGCCAATGAGATACTTGATAAATTCAAGACAAGGCTTTCCATCGATGTAGGCGAATGCACCGAGGACGGAATGTTCTCTCTGGAAGCCTGCAGATGTATCGGATCCTGCGGACTCGCTCCTGTAGTTACTATCAACGACGATGTTTACGGTAAGCTGGTAGCAGACGATGTCGACGGCATTATCGATAAATACGAAGCACTATAGGAGGTAAGGAACATGTTAATCAAAAATGCAATGGAACTGAATGCGCTGAGAAACTTTGCGCGCGCATCAATGGAAATCCGTTTAGACCGTACAGTTGATCCTTCTCCGGAAAACCATAAAATCGATATTCTGGTATGCGGAGTTGCAGGATGTGCATCTTCCGGCTCCCTGAAAGTAGCCGATGCTATCGAAGAACAGATCAGAGCTAATGATCTCGGCGAACAGGTAAAGGTCATCAAAACCGGCTGCTTCGGTATGTGTGCCGAAGGTCCCATCATGATGATCTGCCCCGAGCATATAATGTACACGAAAGTTACTGAAGATGATGTCAAAGAGATCTTCAGCGAACATATAATGAACGGCAGAGTTGTTAAACGCCTGATGGCAAGCGAAAACGAACACGAGGAAATCCAGGACAGACTTCCGAAGATCCCGTTCTACGCCAGACAGAAGAGGATCGCTCTGCAGAACTGCGGTATCATAGATCCCGAAAACATCGAAGAATACATAGCGTTGGACGGCTACCAGGCACTGGCCAAGGTGCTGAACGAAATGGAGCCTGACGATGTTATTGAAGAAGTAAAGAAATCCGGTCTCAGAGGAAGAGGCGGCGGCGGTTTCCCTACAGGTAGAAAATGGGCGTCCTCCGCAGTCGTTCAGGACCACGAAAAATATGTTATCTGTAACGCCGACGAAGGCGACCCCGGTGCATTCATGGACCGTTCCATCCTGGAAGGCGATCCTCATTCCGTGATCGAGGCCATGATCATCAACGGTTATGCAGTCGGTTCACATCAGGGTTACATATATGTACGTGCGGAATACCCTGTAGCAGTTCAGAGACTCAACACAGCTATCAGGCAGGCACACGAATACGGACTTCTGGGCAAAAACATCCTGGGCAAGGGCTTTAATTTTGATCTGGAAGTAAGACTGGGCGCAGGCGCATTTGTCTGCGGTGAAGGCTCGGCACTCATGACCTCCATCGAAGGAAAACGAGGTGAACCGAGACCGAAACCACCTAGGTCCGCCGAAAAAGGCCTGTGGAAAAAGCCTACGGTACTTAACAACGTTGAAACTTATGCCAACATCCCTCAGATCATCATGAAGGGCGCTGACTGGTTCAACTCCATCGGTACCGAGAAATCCAAAGGTACCAAGGTATTTGCACTGGGCGGTAAAATCAACAACATCGGTCTGGTAGAGGTCCCGATGGGTACCACTATCAGAGAGATCGTCTATGATATAGGCGGCGGTATCCCGGGCGGAAAGGAATTCAAGGCGGTCCAGGCCGGCGGTCCTTCCGGCGGATGTCTGCCAAAGGAACATCTGGATACTCCTATCGATTATGATTCCCTGACTAAACTGGGATCAATGATGGGTTCCGGCGGTCTTATCGTAATGGATGAAGATACATGTATGGTTGACCTGGCAAGATTCTTCATGGATTTCACAGTCGACGAATCCTGCGGTAAATGTCCTCCATGCCGTATCGGTACAAAGAGGATGCACGAGATCCTCGTCAATATCACAGAAGGAAAAGGCACGCTGGAGGATCTTGACAATCTGGAGATCCTGGCAAAGAACATCAAAGCGGCGTCCTTATGCGGACTGGGACAGAGCGCACCAAACCCTGTGCTTTCCACAATGAAATATTTCCGCGACGAATATGTTGCCCACGTAGTTGACAAAAAATGTCCTGCCGGCGTCTGCAAATCCATGGTCAAGTTCATCATCGATACAGATGTCTGCAAGCGCTGCAGCATATGTAAGAAGAACTGTCCTACAGGCGCTATTTCAGGCGACAAGAACACACCATTCGCTATCGATCAGGACAAGTGCATCAAGTGCGGTGTATGTATGGAAAAATGTCCGTTCAAATCCATACTCAAGAATGCGTAGGAAGGAGGCTGCTTAAACAATGAATAAAGTAAGTATAACAATAGACGGTATAAAATTATACGTTCCGGAAAACTACACGATACTGCAGGCAGCTAAGGAAGTAAACATCAATATTCCTACACTCTGCTTCCTGAAGGATGTAAACGAGATCGGCTGCTGCCGTATGTGTGTCGTTGAAGTAAAAGGTGCAAAGGCCCTGCAGGCTGCATGCGTACATCCTGTAAAGGAGGGCATGGAGGTACTGACCCATACTCCGAAGGTCATGGAAGCCAGAAAGGTGAACCTGGAGCTGATCCTTTCCAACCACAACTCGAGATGTCAGACATGCACCAGAAGCTGGATGGACTGCGAGCTGCAGGCTCTGGCTAACAAGCTCTCGGTGGATACGGTAAGATTTGAAGGCGAGCAGAAGAGACTGCCTCTTGATATCGGACCATCCATCGTAAGAGACCCAAATAAATGCATACTTTGCAGACGCTGCGTAAGCGTATGTAAGAACATACAGACCGTAGGCGTTATCGACGCCGTAAACAGAGGCTTCAATACTCAGATATCGTCGCCGTTCGGTCTTCCGTTATCAGAAACTCCTTGCGTCAACTGCGGTCAGTGTATCAACTACTGCCCTGTAGGCGCACTTCATGAAAAGAGCGATGTGGACAGAGTCTGGGAGGCTATCCACGATCCTGAAAAGCACGTTGTCGTTCAGACGGCTCCTGCTGTAAGGGTAGCGCTGGGAGAGGATTTCGAGATGCCTATCGGTACTCCTGTAACGGGCAAGATGGTAACGGCCCTCAGGATGCTTGGCTTCGACAAGGTCTTCGACACCGATACGGGCGCTGACCTTACCATCATGGAGGAAGGTGCAGAGCTCATCGACAGGATCAGAGGAGGCGGAAAGCTGCCGCTGATAACCTCATGTTCACCGGGATGGATAAAGTTCTGTGAGCATAATTTCCCTGACATGCTGGATAATCTGTCCTCATGCAAGTCGCCGCATCAGATGTTCGGAGCGATACTCAAGACATACTATGCGGAAAAAGAAGGGATCGATCCTTCCAAGATATTCGTCGTTTCCGTTATGCCTTGTACCGCCAAGAAGTTCGAGGCTGCAAGACCGGAGATGCAGGTGGACGGTCTGCCTGATGTAGACGTGGTCCTGACTACCAGAGAGGTGGGCAAGATGATCTACGACATCGGTATCGACTTCCCTGATCTGGGCGATTCCGACTTCGACAATCCATTCGGAACGGCCTCCGGCGCAGGTGCTATATTCGGCGCTACAGGCGGAGTTATGGAGGCTGCACTCAGAACTGTTGCAGACCTGCTCAACGGAACCTCCGCAGACAACATCGAATATGAAGATGTCCGTGGACTCGATGGTATCAAGATAGCCCATATCAAGATAGCCGATCTCACGTTGAGAGCTGCGGTAGCTCACGGACTGGGCAATGCCAGAAAGCTAATGGAAGCCATAAAGGCCGGTGAGGAATTCCACTTCGTGGAGATAATGGCATGTCCTGGCGGATGCGTCAACGGCGGAGGACAGCCGCTGCAGCTCTCCGATGTACGAAACTGGATCGACATCAGAGCAGAGCGAGCCAAGGGATTATATAAGGAAGACAGAAACACCTTTATCAGAAAATCCCATAACAATCCGTCGGTCAAGAAGCTCTACAAGGAATACCTGGGTATGGCAGGCGGAAGCAGAGCACATCAGCTGCTTCACACCCACTATACACCTAGAGGTAATTACGAAGACTGATGCAAAAAGACGATATATGTTCAATAAGTTTAATGTAACTTCACAATAATAATAAAGTCTGCCTAGCTGATTTTTTCGGCGGCAGACTTTGTTGATATTATGCCTGCACAAAAAAAGCACGGGGCTGTCGCATTAAGAAGGTGCAAACATGATCTTTTTTTAATGCGACAGCCCCGTATTTTGTATTACTACAGTGTCCGGCTCTAGTTTCTGGAATATATCGTCTTGGTGCTTACGCCTTCAAGAGCTCCCAGCTTTCCCGACAGGGCGCTGATGGTGTCCTGATGAGCCTCAAGAGCGATACTGATAATGGATATGCCTTTGCTTGGATGCGGCACTCCCATCCTTCCTATTATGTGCTCACGATAATCGTGAAGCAGTCCGTTGAGTGCTTCCACCGAAGCTTCGTTTTCCACGATGATACCGATCAACGCAGTTCTTGTTTCATTACTCATGATTCTCTCCTTATCATTGCTCCATAATGATACCGCTTATATCTAGTGCTTTCTCCTGTATCCGCCCTCAGCCACGTGGCTTCTTGTTATAGCCTTGGAAATGGCTATCTTGGCCTTTATGACATCGTTAGGATCAGCGTCCTTTTCATGGGTCGTGAGCCAGTCCTCTGCCCTGGCCTTCTCACTCAGTGCTCTTTCCATATCTATATCCTCCGACCATTCCACGGCGTCGGTATATATTATGATGCTGTCCTTCACATCTATGAAGCCTCCCGAGATGGCCGCCACCTTAAATTCATCCTTGCCTGCTCCGGCCTCCTGTATCCACAGCTCGCCTATGTCCAGAAGCTTACAGGCCCAGGAATGCCCTGCCATAAAGCCTTCGTCGCCTTCAAGGGTGGTAGTGATCACAAGATCCACATATCCGCGATAAAACATCTTGGAAGGTGTTATTATCTCTAATTTTACGCTGTTTGCCATAATGCTCTCCCGTCTTATCCTGCCGAAGGTTCCTCGATATTATTTTCGGCTGTTTTCAAACTTCTCAACGACCTCGTCGATGCCGCCCGCAAACAGGAACATCTGCTCC